>PBTE01000177.1 GCA_002726515.1 Planctomycetaceae bacterium
GTGCTCACAGCCAGATCCGGACGCACGTTCATGAATCGCCGGGAACACGACCGAAGAAAATCGGTTGCGTGCGGACTCTGCCACCGTCTCCAGAACCCGAACATCCTCCCCGGGTCGTGCCAAGGTGATGTTTCCCGTGACGCGATCGACAGCAAGTGACGCCCGGGTTCCATGCAACTCCAGTTCGGGAGCCAATCCTTTGCGCAAAAACGAAGCGTGGGACAACACCAGCGACCCCACAGCGCCATTATGAAATTCCATAGCAATGTCGGCATAATCGAAGACCGTCGCCCGGCATTGTGAGGGACTCTCTGCGACAGAGTGTTCCCGCCCCCATTCCAACGCCTCGGTCAAGTCAATCGAGCCAAGGTCCGGTTTCAAAGGCGTCGTCACGTCTGCGTGAGACAGAACCCGTCGCGCATCATAGCCTGTGACCCAACGGATGGTGTCGTAGGCGTGTGACCCGACGTCGGCGATACTTCCCGCCGAGGACAAACTCGCGTCGTCCCGCCAGGTGTGTGGCATGGAGCCCGGTCGCGGATTGTGCCAGCGGTAAACAACCGCTCGAATCTCTCCCAGGGTGTCCCCCAACACAATCTCGCGGGCCCGTCGAAACACTTGGAAATATCGCGTCCAGAACGGCACAAAGTGTCCCAATTCCGTTTCCGAATACGCTGACCACATTTGATATGCCTGGCCGGCATCTTTCCCGACCGGTTTTTCACAGAAAAGATGTTTCTTGGCTGCGGCACAAGCCAGGACAGGTTCATAATGGAGAGCGTCAGGAGTTGCTACCAGCACCAGGTTGACGTCCGGATGTTCAACGACCTCGCGCCAATCGTGTGTTATCAAGGTGGCACCATCCTGCCGGCCTGCCGCCTCCAGCCTGTCCCGACGCCGCGCGCACAAGGCAACGATCTCGGCAGTGTTAGTCGCCTCCCGAATTTCACTTCGGTAGGGAGTCCCGATATATCCCGTAGCGCCGATGATTCCAATGGAAAACTTCATCTTATCTACCATGAAAAAATATTGATTTTGGCATCCTCGGATGCCTCACCGGTTTGCGGAAACGCCAAATCTGCCCGTCTCCGGCAACAACTGGCAGGCGCAGAAGTTAACAATATCAAAAACTGCAGTAAAACAATCAAGCGGTCGTGTGCCGGTAGCCGTCCACAACAAACTTGAACATAGTGACCGCTGTGGGCCTGACGCCAAGAAAATAAGTCAAAAAAACAACCCCTACCGGGAAAATAAAAACTGACGCCCTCCTGCGAAGCGTCCCTTTCCGACCAACGTGCCTGGCTGCTCATGTTGCCTGACCGCCCCGATTTTTGTTCTTCAGGACCCTTCAAAGAAATTGACGCCTTCGCTTCGAAAACCACTTCCTACCAGCTTGCCCCCGTCGGCAACCC
The DNA here is from genome assembly GCA_002726515.1 of Planctomycetaceae bacterium. Classification (GTDB taxonomy): domain Bacteria; phylum Planctomycetota; class Planctomycetia; order Pirellulales; family Pirellulaceae. The sequence goes on from PBTE01000177.1 coordinate 1,413, forward strand.
CAGGATCCAGCGTTCACCGCTGCCGAGCGAGGGCCTTGAAACGGACACACTCCTTGGTAGATAATCGTGTCGCTTCATCAAACGTAAACCCACCATCTGTTTGTAGCCTAAAACCTTCTCACGTCAAAAACCATGATTCGTTTTGCTGTCGTTGGTTCTAATCCTTCGGCACCGTTAAGTCTCTTCGATCCGGGACGTTTGTTGCGGGCCACTTGTACCGCGGTGGCGGACACGGACTTGGCACAGGCCCGTCAGACAGCCAGTGCGTTGGGAACCCACGTCACGGTCGCTTCCTGGGACCAACTGGTTCAACAACACGCCGAAAACTTCGATGCCGTGCTGATTCAGGCCCCCCTGGGATCCCGCGCAGCACTGGTCCGGCAAGCGGCCACAGCCGGTAAACATGTGTTGGTGGAGAGCCCGCTGGCATCGACAACCGACCTGGCTGACCAAGCGATTGAGGCTTGTAAGGCAGCTGCTGTTCGTTTGATGGTCGGACATGAAATGCGTTTCCTGCCGTCAAATCTGGCTGTCGCGCAGGCCCTGAAATCCGGACAACTCGGTGAACCGGCGCTGCTGCGGATTCACCGTTGGCTGCCTCCAGACACCACAGCCGCTTTGCGCCGAGACCCAGATAGTAACGCATCCCGTGCCGCGGCCATTGGTCATTTGGCCGATGAAATCGATTTGGCCAACTGGCTTTTCCAAGGTTTCCCCACCCGGGTGTATGCAAAAGCACGGAGTTCATCAGCTATCCATTCCAATTTGCCATCCAGTGCCGAGATAAATGGTCACGATTACTTTCAGTTGCACGTTGCTTATCCGCATGACGGCATGGCCTTGATTGACCGGTCAACGGCGCTACCTGCTGGTGCCGACTACTTTTCACTGTCGTTAATCGGCACGACCGGCGCGGCCTATGCGGACGACCACAACAACATGCATTTGGCTTATCGTGGAGGGCCGCCGACGGCGATCCGAGGAGTTCAAGGAGATGGTCACTGGCTCACCCAGGTACAGGAATTCATTGATGCCATTCATGAAGCCCGGGACCCTGTGGTGACAGGCAAGGACGGGCGGGCGGCCGTACGAGTGGCCGAAGCGGCAATCGAGTCGATGATAACCGGCAGTCCGGTCTTGTTAGGTTAAAGCCAGTCCTGCTGGCCCATAGTGATGGGCGCGGATCGGAGATAATCATGCAGAGCGTTCAAAACACTACGACATTTCGGACGGCAGTACTCAGCGTTGTCAAACATTCTTACGTACCGCTGGGAGTGGCCAGTCACCCGCGATTCGAATTGGTTGTCGTGGCCGACGATGATTCGCAGCCTGAGTGGGTTCACGAACGGAATGCCCTGTTCGCTGAAAAAATGGGCATTCCCTATGTTCGTGATGTACAGCGCGCACTAGCGGATTATGACGTGCAGGTCGCCGTCGTCAGTTCAGAAGCCGAACGTCATTGCGATCTGAGCGTGCGAGCCGCGAAGGCGGGACTGCACATCGTGCAGGACAAACCGATGTCGACCCGACTCTCTGAATGCGATCGCCTGGTGGAGGTGATTCAGGCCAATCAGGTGAAGTTCCTGCTCTGGAATCGAAATCACCTTCCGGCACTGATCGAAGCCCGCCAGGCCATCCAGGATGGTGCGATCGGACAACCCTACGCGATACACCTTGATTTCTATTTTTCCAAAGATGCCGGACCTCCCAAAGGTTCACGGAAGCCCGGCGATGCCCCCATCAACTGGCTAGAGCGACAACGAGAAGCGCATGCCGACGGATCGGACGGAGGGGTGGGTGTGCAAGCCATGGGAGAACTCCAAATCGAGGGGATCTACCCATTGGCCTATCTGCACATGCTGAGCGGATGGGAAGTGGAGCGGGTATACACCCAAACGGCAACCCAATTCCATCAAGCCAACGTCGACAACGAAGTCGACGATCTGGCGAGCGTGACGCTGGAGATGAAAGGTGGCTTCCTGGGGACGCTCGCTATCGGCCGTATCGGAGCGGCAAGCCATCCCGACATCGGAGAAATCAAGGTCCACGTCCTGGGTACGCGGGGAGGACTGGTGATTTCCGAAGCCCGGCCCGAGGTGAGTGTTTACTACCGGGGTCAACCCGCACGTGAGTTCCGAAACATTCGCGTTGCCAACGACAACGACTACCAATTGATGGACAACTTTGCCCGGGCCATCGATGGCAACGGCGAGACGGATCTTGACGCACCTACGGGACGAACCATCACTGCTGTTGTTGAAGCGGCAATCGAATCGGGGCGTACCGGTAAGCCCGTCGACGTCGTTTGAGGCCGAGAAATATTTTCACCCCGACCCTCCAGGGACAGAGCGGTTCCTTGTGTCACCAGTATCTTCGTTCCGATCATCAACCCGTTCGACATTTTTCGCCGGTCAGCATGGGCGTAGAATTCACGCTGCTTCGTGTGATTCAACCCGCTCCGCCGGACAAATAGCGGCAGATTGACAAATCTGTGCAACGAAGCAATCCAACAGGTTTTTTGCCCGCTCTGCGCTGATGACCCGTGAGTCGTAACTCATCCCGAGTGACAAACGACCAGCGTAGAGGCTAATTGAAAAGTTGACGCACTGATAAGCCGGAATACCCGGTAACATCTCGACATTGTCCAAGACCAGGTCGTCCAATTCCAGACAACCGTCCCTGCGGGGCAAAAAACAGTTCGCCAGGGCAGGCCCCAGGTTGGTCAAAAGCATCGTGGCCCAACAACGATCCCGGCCTGCCGTCTCCTGGAAAAGTCTCGGAAATCTTTCCAGGATTCCAAAAATGTTTGAAAACATCAAACCTAACCGACTGCGTTTGAGCAACTCGATCTCGCGATCAATTTCGAAAAGAACTTTGTCGGGATCCTGCAACCCGGAAGCTTGGTAGTCCAAATACAAGTTGCTCACCAAGTTAGCCACGGGCATGGTCCTCTGCGCGAGCGTGCGCAAACTGGTGGGGATGACAATGCGTAGCCAGTCATCTGCGCCCGAGTACCCCTGCGCATTGCGCCAACGGTCGAGTGCCAGAAAGAGGTCCCGGGAAAGTAAGTTGTTAATGGACGTGCCGGACTTGTCAGCAACCGATTGGATAACGGCCGACTCCTCGCGACTGAAACGGTGAAAACAACCTTCAGGATAGTCGGCCGGCAACCTGCTGTTTCCGTAGTCGGGACGTTGTGGCATCAGGGGCACCGGTTTCCCCAGGCTGAACTGCACAGCACGGACGACGGATAAAATCGTGAAACAGGGTGCTCTGAGCCATTTCCAAAACGTGACTCCAAACTGGCCGCGTTGCTTGAACTGCTCTGTCTTTAACTGGCGGAGCCGATACGTTTGGGTACCGGACAGACAATTGGCATACATCGTCAAAAAATCGGCCAGGAAGTCCAGGCTGCCAATTCCATCACAGGCCGCGTGGTGCACTTGCACGATCAAATCCGAACGCGTCCGACCGGCCACAACCGTGATCTCCAACCCGGGTGTTTTTTGAATGTCCAGAAATGTTGACCGGGGATAATCCTCTCCCGGTTCCTGGTCCAACCAACGTAAAGCGGGGACGTTCCCCCCCGAGTCCTGCCAGTGGCAACGCGCGTCCGAAGTGGAACTCACCACTGCCCGAAATACCGGGTGTCTTTCTATCGTCTTGCGTAACGCTTCCCGTAAGACCTCTTCATTCAGTACACCGGTAAAACGCAAACGACAAAAAAACTGGATTGGGTGCGTGGGGCGGTCCTGCTCAAAAAAGACGCGTTCGATGGGTGTCAGGGGCAACGGAAACAGCGTTGTGTCCATTCCCGTCTCGTTTTGTCGGCTTTGAGGAACATGCAACATGGTAACTTCAACTTATCAACAAGAACCGTCAGGCAGCACTGCGTGTAGAATTTGGTGGCTGGCGGGTTTGCCCGCAGGAGTTGTGCCCATGAGTGATGCTCACATCACGACGACTCTCGGCGGGAGTCGTCGCAGCTGCCCCACGCACAAACCGGTCGTAGAGGACCTGAGTCGAAAGCATTTGGACAAATGCCAGGTTATCACGAGTAGAAAAACGTCCCGTTGGAATCCGTGCAAGACGGGCGCGAAATTGCTGAACCGCCGTGGCGTCAAAAATACCCGCTTCGTCAAGAGACTTGGGGTTCAAGTGATGTTCCACCATTCCGTCGGGGTCCTGGATAAAAACACTGACTTCGGGCGCGCGGAAGGCGAACTTGGGCCGTTCCAGGATTTTTTGCGGAAGGTCCGAGCGGAATGTTTCGCGTAGTAAATGCTTGTCCCGCAGTCCCCGCAACCGAAAGCGTTCGGGGACTCCCGCCAAAAATTCGATCACGTGGTGGTCCAGGAAAGGAAAACGGCCCTCGACACCGTGAGCGCTCAGCATGCGATCACCCTGGGAACTCAAAAGATAGCCGCGCAGTAGAGTGCGCATTTCGAGATACTGACATTTTTCCAGCAGGGTTCGTTGCTGGTAGTCTGCCGGCAGGGAAGCGACCAGTTGTTGCAGCGGATCCTGTTCCGCAAGATTCTTTTTGAGGTCCGAGTGAAGAAACAGGTGGGTGGCTCTGGAGTTGGTGATTCTCATCTGGTGGGAGTAGAGCGGTTGACTGGTAAGTTGCATGTCTTGACGAAAAAAATCAACCAGCAGGCGAAAATGGCGTGGATTCTGGAACTGTGGCAAGTAGGCATAGAGTTTACGAAACAGTGAACCACGCGCTTGCGAGTTTGGTTGTCTTGACCAGAATTGGCGGATTTTCGCTTCGCGGAAGATGTCATAGCCCCAGGCAACTTCGTCTGCTCCTTCGCCGGTAAGTACCACCTTGAGACCGGCGTCGGAGACGCAACGACTCAATAAAAACATGGGAACCGGGGCCGTTCGAAAGACAGGTGCCTCGGTGTGTCCAATGACGTCCGGGAATTGGTTGTAGATATCTAAACCCCGACAACGTACCTGGTGCGCATCGAGTTGAAGATGACGCACCATTTCTCGTTGAAACACGCTTTCGTCAAAAACCTGGTCTTCAAAGGCGACGGAGAACGTTTGAGTTTCCCGATGATTCAGATCGTTATACGCCAAAACATTGATAATCGACGAATCAATTCCCCCGCTCGTATAAGTCCCAACCGGTACGTCTGCCTGAAGTCTCAGTGCTACCGATTTCCGCATTTCAGCACGAAAAGCCTCCTGACATTCCTCGAATGTGCCGTCGAAACGCGGCACACTCTTCTGATGGGGTATCTCCCAGTATTTCCGGGAATTCAGTTGTCGTCCGTTTTCATTAAATACAACCACTCGACCCGCCTCGATCTGATAGACCCCTTCAAACGACGACAGGGGATCAAGACCCGTCCAGTAGGTGAAGAGTTGACCCAGATAGCGGGTGTTCAGTTGTCGCGGGACCTCCGGGTGAGCCCACAGCGCCTTCACTTCTGAAGCCCAGACCAGGCCTTGAGGAACGGGGGCGAAAAAAAGCGGTTTGATTCCCAAACGGTCCCGGGCCAGAACCAGACGCCTGGCAGACCGATCCCAAATCGCGATGGCAAAGTCACCGTTCAAATGATTCGGAAAATCCAGCCCCCACCGCTGGTAAGCATGGGGGATAATCTCCGCATCAGAACCGTCTTGGACAGAAAACCCCTTGGCGAGCAGTTCTGATTTCAACTCGCGATGGTTGTAAATTTCACCGTTAAAGACCGCGACAACACTTCCATCCTCACTGAAAGTCGGCTGAACCCCCTGGTCGACGTTCACAATTGCCAGCCGTCGAATTCCGAGAAACACTTTGTTTTCAAGATGCAGATAGCCACGGTCCGGACCCCGATAACGAATCCGTTCGAGCATGCGAAGCCCCAGCGTTTCCGCGTCGAGGAGGTCCGGGTAAAGACAACCAACGATTCCACACATCGTTATGCCGCGCGCCTGTCGAGGGAATCAATTTCCTGCCGGGTCACTCCCAGCTTTTCCAATGTCTCCTGCAAAACCTCCGGTTCAACATCCAAGGTCAGCTTTTGCATGGCATCCTCACGGGACAGCAACCCTTTGCGAATCAGTGTACTCAACTCCAGGGCATATGGATGAAACCCGTATTTCTTCTCATGACACAGGTTGCCGATGGCGTTCAAGGCACAGTTCGAGGTGCAGCCGTCGAGTTGTTCCGGGTGTTCCCAACCCAACAAACGTATCTCGTCCAGGATGAACTGCTCCGATTTCTCGTACACCAGGTACGGAGACATCTGATAGATTTCAAACTCGTCGTCGGGCAAGTTCAGATACCGCTCCGACGCGGCACCCAATAACCGTTGCAAGTGGTCATGGTGCTGCTGAAACGTTTGACGATAGTAGTGATGGTTATTCCGAATCACAGCGCGGGGGATTTGGCCGGGGGTAAAGCCGGCAAAGATCATCGGAACACGGTGTTGAAGGGCCAGTCGCGCCGCATAAGTGTTCACCACGCTGATGCAGGCTAAACAGACATCGCTGATACGCGCCTGGTAATTCCCACGAGACTTGTTCAAGTCGCCAAAGATCGCCTGGCGGTACATCTGCGTCATGAACTCTCGCGAGGGCCGAAAAAAGAGATGGTCGACGTCTAAAACGTCAACCATTTTGAGAACGTTATCTTTGGACCGGTCGGTAATAAACCCGTTGTCCAGAGTGAAAGCCAGTACCTTCAGTTCAAGGTCCCGGACCATCATCTTCAGCATGTACGTTGAGTCCTTGCCTCCACTGTAACAGCAGATGGCATCGTAAACCTGTTTCCCGCGACTTGCGGTGATCGTTTTTTCAAACTCAAGTCGTTGTCGCTCGTTGAACTTGGCCTGGTGTCTGGGCTGCTCCGCGGAACAACCACTGCAGACAGAAAGTTCGTTGAGGTTCGCTTTAGGGAACGTCGCCGGGGTTACACATTGGCAACAATGAGTCGATTCGGACATCTTTCAGGCAGCTTTTTTTTGAGAGACGTAATCGGCCATCTTTCGAATGGAACCCATTTTTTCCCGGGTGAGGTCCTCTTCCGGAATCGCCAAATCAAACTCTGTTTCGATGTAGGTGATCAATTCAACAATTCCAAACGAGTCAAAGACTCCGGCCTCGAGGAGAGAGCGGTCCAGCGGTATCTCCTGAGAAGGGTCGATCATGGAAGCACCCTGCACATAGGCAACAATCCGCTGCATGTTTTGTTCGGCGGTATTGCCCATGAATTGAACCGGTTCCCTCCGGACAAACAGCAGATCCGTCACCCCATTGATTGAGTCCTTCACGGGAAGGTCAATAGTTCATCCCATAGGATTTGGCAAGGTGGATTGCACGTAGAGACGGCAACCAGGGTTTAAGAAGCCAATCCTTCTGCCAGCCACCAGTTGCTAGCAGCGAACTGGGCCATGCAATAATGCCCGAAGAAGATTTCCTGCCGTTTATTTTTCTGGAACCTGCTTGCGGATCGCAAAACAATCTGACATTATTTTGTCGCTGCGCGGGCCGTCGACTTCTTCGTGACAGATTTTTTCTTTGTCTTGGTTGCCTTTTTAGTGGATTTCTTAGCCACTTTCTTTGTTGCCTTTTTTTTCTTTTTGACGGGTCCTTTGTCAGCACGTTGGGCTAACAGGTTAACAGCCATATCAAAATCAACTTCTTCCGACGGTGTCGATTTGGGAATCGATGCATTGGTTGTCCCGTCGGTAACGTAGGGTCCATAACGACCGTCAAGCAGTTTGATGGCTTCGCCCGTAACGGGTGACTCGGGAAACACCTTCAGCGGTTCTTTGGGGGCGGCGCGCCCTCGGCGGTTCTGTTTGGGCTGAGACAACAAATGCAAAGCCTGTTCCAACGTCACATCGATCGGAGAAATTTCCGCTGGCAGCGAACGCGTTTCGTCGGCGCATTTGATGTACGGACCAAAACGACCGTTGTGCGCCACCACGGGTTCCCCGGACTCCGAATGGCTGCCCACGGTACGCGGAAGAGATAGTAATTTGAGGGCCACCGCCAAATCGACGTCCTTGGGTTCCATGCCCTTCAAAAGACCCGCATTCTTCGGTTTTTCGTCATCGTCCACGGAGCCGAGTTGCACGTAGGGACCGTAACGACCTTCTTTCAAGAAGACCTGTTTTCCGGTTTCAGGACAGTTTCCCAACGGTTCATCTGCCTGTGCCGCCCGCTCCAGCAGTTCCAGGGCCGTTTCGCAGTTCATCTCATCGGGCGGAATTTCGGTGGCTAAACTCGCCCGACGCTCTCCCTGTTCCAGAAACGGTCCGTATCGTCCCACTCGCACAAAAATTTCGTCCTGGAATGGACCTTCCTCAGGCTTGCCAATGAGCACCTGGCAGACATTACGGGCATCGATTTCCTCGATCTTACTCTCCAGTTGCTTCTTCAGCCCGGGACTCCCATCGCCGTAGTAAAAGTCGTTCAAGTAGTCCTCGTACTTCGCTTCATTACGGCTGATCGCGTCCAGATCGTCTTCCATTTTTGCCGTGAACTCGTATTCAACCAGTTTGGGCAAGTGGCGTTCCAGGAGTTGTGTCACAGAAAACGCCACCCAGTTGGGCACCAGGGCATTGCCTTTCTTAAAGACATAATCCCGGGCCAAAATGGTGTCGATAATGGCCGCGTAAGTACTTGGCCGACCGATCCCCAACCGCTCCAACTCACGTGTTAACGCTGCTTCACTGAAACGGGCCGGCGGTTGTGTCGTGTGATCCTTGGAATCCAAATGATTGCAGCGGAGTGATTCCCGTTCAGACACCGCGGGCAGAATCGTCTGTTTGTCTGCCAGTACCGCATCCGGGTCGTCGGACCCTTCGACATAGGCGAGAAAGTAACCCTGGAAGTCAATGATGCGCCCGGTAGCATGGAAGACCGCGTCTTCCGCTTCAATAGTAATTTTGACACTGCGGCCGCGCGCGTCTTCCATCTGGCTGGCAATCGTCCTTTTCCAGATCAACTCAAACAGGCGAAAATCATCCGTGTTCAGTTGACTGCGCAACGTTTCCGGCAACTGAAACGGATGTCCCGCGGGACGAATCGCCTCGTGCGCTTCCTGGGCATTCTTGACTTTACCAGAGTAGATCCGCGGCTTATCGGGCAAGAAATCTGAACCGTAATTACTTTCGACCAACGAGCGAGCGGCCTCGACCGCCACCTGCGCAAGGTTCGTGGAATCTGTTCGCATGTAGGTAATGTGACCGTTCTCGTACAAGCTCTGTGCCACCTGCATCGTTCGCCTGGCCGTAAACCCCAGTTTGCGATTTGCCTCCTGCTGCAATGTACTGGTGGTGAAAGGAGCGTACGGCTTAGAACGATAGGGCTCCTCGGAAAGCGAAGTGACACGAAAGTCAGCCCCTCGCAACCGTTCCGCCAATTTCTCAACCGTCGCCTGGTCGAGTACCGCCAGCCCTTCCTTCTTGGGTTGTCCCGTAGCGGAATCAAAATCTTTTCCGGAAGGAATTCGCTGACCGCCTACCGAAACCAGCGTGGCCTGAAATGGCTTGTCCTGGGCGTTGGCAAGCTCCGCTACAAGATCCCAGTAGGTGGCCGACTTGAAAACCATCCGATCGCGTTCGCGCTGTACAATCAACCGTACTGCCACACTCTGAACCCGCCCCGCCGAAAGCTTTGGTCGTACCTTGCGCCACAGCAGCGGGGAAACCTCGTACCCGAACAAACGGTCCACGACACGTCGCGTCTCCTGCGCCTTCACCAACCCGTCATCGATGTCACGTGGATGATCCAGGGCATCCGAAATCGCTTCTTTGGTAATTTCGTGAAACACCAGACGATGGACGGGCACTTTGGGCTTTAAAAGTTCGCAAAGATGCCAACTGATGGCTTCCCCTTCACGATCTTCATCCGTCGCCAGATACAAATTCCTCGACTCCTTCAACAGTTTCTTCAACTTGTCGACCTGCTTCTTCTTCCCTGAAGGGATGATATAGACGGGCGCGAAGTCCTGATTGACGTTGACACCCAGGTAGGCCCAGTCCTCTTCCTTGTACTGCTTGGGTATCTCTTTGGCTCCTTGGGGCAGATCACGCACATGGCCGATGCTCGCCTCCACCTCGAAATCAGCACCTAAGAATTTCTTGATGGTGCGCGCCTTGGCCGGTGATTCGACAATCACCAACGATCTTCCGTTCCGCGCCGAAGCGGCCTTTTTGGCTGTTTTCTTGGCCATGACGTTAACAATTCACCTTCACGTGAATCTGGGATGGATGCGTAAACTTCGTGAATCTATATCAGCGCAATAAGCAATGGTTGATCAGTCCAACAACAATTCGCGTCACGACCGGAACTACTAGGGCGTTCTACTCCGCAAAATCCACACAGCCTACAGCTATCGGTTCTCCGATCTGCGACCATCTAATCCAAGTCGTACTGTACCATGCCAGATGTCCAGTGGCATCAATTTGGCTGGTCGAGTACCCCCCAACCCTCTTTTTGGGATTGCTTTTAGGTCAATCAAACCTAAAATGCCGGGTCATCCGCAACCGCATCTGGACGCCATTCCATTTATACTTGGCGTTAAAAGCTGTCAAGTCGGTCATGTTGGGCTGCGAAACGCACGGCGGGTCCAAATTGCAGGTTTCAACCACCAGGAAATGTTTTGCCTGTTTCTCATAACGACTTTGCCTAACAACATTTAGGTGATTTTCCGGAAAGCAAGACTATGGCAAAAGGCCCCCTCGCTCTCATTCGCAAATACCAGAAGGTATTACTGGCAGTGTTTGGCGTCATGATCATGTTCGCCTTCATGCTCCCCAACGTGCCACTTCGACGTTTCGACTCCGATGAGGCACCACCTGATGACACGGTCGTGGAATGGAACGACGGGCGGCAAAGCCTGGATGAGAATCAAATGTATCGCAAGGTCGCCAGGCACCGTCAAACGGCCCGGTTTCTGGCGTTTCTGGCGACTAATGCCATAAAAAAGGGGGGAAAGCCTCAAGGAATTCAGGTAGATCGCGAGGGCAACGTCCGTTATCCGGGAATCGCGGTCAACGACTCTGAACTAGCCAGACTTCACACCATCTTGTTGGCCGAACAAGCCACACAGATGGGGCTGGTAGTGGATGAACACGCAATCGACCGATTCATCAATCAAATCACCGGGGGGGTGCTCACAAGTCAAGAGATACAAGAGATCCAGCAGCAGGCTCTGCACAACCGCATGGACAACTATGTGTTACGGCTGGGGCTTCGCGAAGAATTGCTGTCCCAAAAAATCGGTCGGCTGGCTTTCCAAAATCCCGGCATATTGACACCGGGCGACAGTTGGGATTTTTACAACCGCATCTTTCGTCAAGTGACGGCCGAGACCGTGGTGTTCAACACGACTGACTTTGTCTCCGATGTTCTCGGGCCGACAGATGCTCAAACCGAGGAATTTTACGAAAAGTACAAGGATCAGACACCCAACCCTAATTCTCCAGAACCGGGGTTCTCCATTCCGCGGCAAGTGGCTGTTGAATTCCTGGCAGCGGACATGAGCGTTTTTTTGGATCAGGTCAAAAGTGAAATCACGGATCAGGAGGTCGCAGAGTACTATCAGAAAAACAAGGAGGATTTCAAACGACCCGAACCGTTTTCCCCGGAATCCACACCTTCGGACGACCCGGATGACTCCCCACCAGCCGAACCTGAGCCACCGTCAGAACCCGAACCTGATGTTCCGAACAACGCGAGCAGCCTGGAAGACGACCCTCGTCAAGCTGTTCCTCGTCCGCCGGGTCCCGGCCAACCGACAGGTCCGTTTGAAGATGAATCTCGCTCGGATTCGGCTTCCGAGTCAGAACCCGTTACCCCGGACGACGAGTCGGCTGACGCGAACGAGGACGAATCGACCGAGCCGGTCGATTCTAAGGGAACGACAGAAACCGCCAAGGACGAAACAATCGCGGCTGATCCGGGCAGCGACCTTGACCTGGACTTTAGCAACACCCCGACAGTTTCCGAGGCGTCAGATCAACCCGATCATGGCTACCAGACACTGGAAGAAGTTGCCGACCGCATCCGGGAAATCCTGGCAATTCCCACGGCCTCCGGTCGCGTCACCGAGCGCGTACGTGAAGCGCGCAGCAAACTCCTCAGGTACTTTGAAGACTACCAGGAGCGGAAAGCAAACGAGCTGGCGGGGAAAAAAGAAACAACCGAGCTGAAACGACCCGACTTTAACGACCTGGCCGAACAACTGGGTTTGAGAGCCGGGATCATTCCCCTCACCGATCAACGGGAAATGTTCAACTCGCACAAAATCGGACGTTCTCGATCGACCGAAGGATTGGGTGGAACACCGTTCCTTGACATGGTCTTTGGAAACGACACCTTGCTCAGCTTCATGCCAAAACAGACCCTCGCTTCCAGTCGTTTGCCTGGCACGGAGACGAACTTTGTATTCTGGAAGACCGACGAGCAGGAATCTCGCGTTCCCCCACTCTCAGAAATTAAGGAACAGGTCATGGACGCCTGGAAAGAGCGGGAAGCACTCCAATTCACGCTGCAGGCGGCTCAAAAACTTGCTGAACAAGCGAACAACAGCCAGGAATCGCTCAGCCAGATCGAAAATCAACGAGAAGTCAGGCAAATTGGTCCCTTCACGTGGATGACCATTTCAAATTTCACGGGCGGATCTCCTCAAGTGCATCTCAGCCGTGTTCCCGATCTACCGGACGCCGGTCCGGATTTCCTTCGCGACGTTTTTTCACTCGCTGCCGGAAAAGCAGGGACGGCTGTCAACCACCAACGGAATAAGGTGTATGCGGTGCAAATCACCGAGGAAGTACCTGACCTGGAGACGCGGCGCAGAGAATTCTTTCAACTGCTGGACGAGTCCGATGGGCACCATCCCCTATTGACTCAGCTGTCTCAATATGAATCTCGCGAAATGATGGCAGAGTGGTTAGCCCAGCTCGTCAACGACAAGAAGGTCGTCTGGAAACGGCCCCCTCGCCTGGAATCCCTGCGCTGAGACGACACCGGCAGCCCACTGACAGTACGGTGTTCAGCGGTCGTCCGGACGTGTCACGCAGTGTTGTTACCAGTTCACGAGTTGAAAGTCGACAGCTTCACGTTTGCCGCCTTGAGCTGGGGATCGCTGGGAAAAATTCTGAAAGCACTATCGGCAAGTGACGCGAGGCTGGCCCCGGAACCTCGGGCAGTACCCCTGACGTGTTGGCACGAACAGTGTTATGATTTCCGGTGGAGTATCGCCCGGATCATTCGCGTATGACGCCGTACAAGATTCCGTGACGATCCGCCCGACATTCCTACCCGACAATATCCGGAGTGTGTTATGAAAAATCATCTGTTTTTACTCATCTTGGTTTTGGTGTTGGTTCCGTCTTTTGTCCAGGCTGCCGAGTTTGTGATTGCAGAAGGCGAGCAGTTCCGGCCATTGGATGACAAGGGGTGGGTGGTGACGCACCAGGAGAACAGTTGGGCCAGTCACACCTACGGCGGTGCGTGGAGCTCGCACGGAGGCTTGCTGGGAGCGCCGGCAGACAGCGTCGGTAGTGTCGCGGTGAAGTCGATCACGGTTCCCGTGGACGGCATCTACCGGGTCTGGAGCCGGTATCAGGCACCACCGTATTTTAATTTCACCCATCGGATCGAAGTGCATCAGGATGGCAAGGTCGTTTATTCAGAACTGTACGGCAAAAAAAAGAATCTCCGGATCTACAGCTTCAATACGAAGTCCGATCAACTGTGGTGGTCCTGGGGCGTCGACCACGACGCTGCCGAAGCGCCGTCAGACTCCTTCGCGAGGCTCAAGGCCGGCGCTGCGGAAGTGAGACTGGTCACGGTGCAAATGGAAAAGCCGGCTGGCGACCCCATGGTCGACCTGGTTGCCCTGACGAGCGACCTCACCGATGCTGCAACCGGTCCCCCCAAGGCGATTTTTACGATGCAGGCGATGACGGTCAGCGAACTGTATGTACGCTTCAAGAACAGCAGTGGCCAACCGGCCCAGATGTCGATCTCCAAAAAGATGGGCCATTATCAACCGGTGGGGTACAGTGGTTTCGCCAATCGCATGATCCCGGAGGGAAAGGTGGCTGTGGGGAAATGGAGCCAGTGGTTCAATATCGCACCCTGGCTGGTGCTGATGCACGATGAGCAGTTGGAAATCTCGCTGCCGGGTGCTTCCGGTTTCGAGGTGCAGGTCTCGCGCGACAAGGACGGCAAGGACGTCTGTGGCGAGATGCAGATCGGGGGTGCCACTGGCAGCATGATCATTCCCATTGACATCACCTGGAACAAAGAAAGCCGGGTGGAGAGCGCCCGCGAGTACATCGACAAGATTGTCAAACTGGCGAAGACGGACTGGCGCACCGCCAATGGCGGCCGTAAGCCACAGGAGTTGCTTTATTTCGGAAGGCTCCATGTTCCGGAGTTGAAGGATGCTTTGGGTTTCAACACGGACCTTCCTGACCGGTACGATCACGCGCCGGTCGACGGTTATCATACGCACTCTCACAACTTGGACCAGGTGAAAAGTCTCGCTGAGAGGTTGCAGGATAAGAAGAGCTTTAAGATGTTGAGCTTTGGTGATGAAACATCCATCAGTTACGACAATGCCCGGGAAATGACGACACTTGCCAGGCGACTGATCGGTCCGCAGGTGGAGACCGGCATCAATTACACTCCGCATTATCCCCTGCCGCAGTACTACGGGCATCAGTCCACGTGGATCGACGCCTTCAAGAAAGGAGCGGGTGGGCTGACGATGTTCTGGACCGAGGACTACCTGTTCAGTGTCCCGCAGCTTCCTCAAACCCTCTCCTGGATGTTTGGCATGATGCACTGTGCCACCAAGTACCACCATCAATTGATTCACATGTACGTGATGCCACACTCGCCGGGACAGATTCCTGAATATCTGCGACGGAATATGGTTTACTGCATCGGAGCAGGTGCACGGCACATTGATCACTTCACCGTGGCGCCGGCTGGGGATCACACGGAGAACTATGTTTCCTGGGGTTACACGGACAGTTTTCGCGTGATGCACGAGTCGATCTATGATTCGGCCGAAGCCGAGCCGTTCCAGGTAAACGGCAAGCTGCGTTCTGACCGGGTGGCCCTCGTGTTGAGCCGGGCAACCGACGACAACGAAAAGGAATATGCATTCAACGTGGCCGACGACCCGTTCATGAGCCAGTGCCTCAACGCGGCCAACGAAAAGACGTACAACAAACAGACATTGTGCCGCAAGGATCAGCAGATGCTGTACGTGGCTCTGAAGCACGCCCAGTGCAATCTCAGCCTGGTGACCGAAGACGACATTGTTGATGGATACCTGAAGGATTATGACGTCGTCTACTTTGCCGGCGAATGGATTGACCAGCGCGCCGTTCCGGTGTTGGATCGATGGGTTCAGAGCGGTGGTGTGCTGTACGCGACCGCCGGGATGGGACATCTGAACGAGCACGGTGAAAAGAACGATCCGATGATGAAACTGTTGGGTTTAAAGGGCAGTTCGATCGAAAAGAACGTGTACATTTTACGTCCGTACCTGGAGATGCCGCTCGTCGAACCGATTGGCACCATCACCCTGGATGGCAACCGGATTCCCGCCATTGGCATCAAGCAGGTACTGGTGACCGGCAGTGCCTCGGTCATGGGAACCTGGGCCGATGGAAGCGCGGCCGTTACCAGGCGCCAACACGGGCGGGGCACGGTTTATGCCGTTGGCACACTGGCAGGTTCGAGCTACATCAAAAGTGGTTTGCGCAAAGTTCCGTACGCCCGCGGCGGCCACAAGATGATTTACAATCCGACGGAATTCGACGCCGGGGCGACCCGCCTGGTACGTCTGGGTGTGGACGCTGTTGAACTGAAGCGGGAGATCGAGTGTTCAAATAATTTTGTCGAAGGCCTGGTCATCGATAATGATGCAGGGACCTTGGTCACCCTGGTGAACTGGGATAACCAGCCCCTGGAGGATCTGAAGGTGCGTGTCCGTTTACAGGACGCTCCCCGGAGTATCCGCTCGGTCCAGCAGCAACGGCAGTTGAAAGGTTGGGATTTCCAGGACGGTGTGCTTACCTTCAACACCGACCTGGAATGGGCCGACTACATTTTGCTGGCAAACTAGTGGCAATGCTCGGCGAGCGGTTGCGCACGATCTTCCGATGCGATTCACAACACCATCCATCGCCTGGCTGACCGCTAAGCGTCGACTGTCAGTAAGCTGCTTTGCCGAGATATTCTGGCTGGTCCACCCCGATAACACAGCAGATCAGTCACTCGAAGTGTTGCGGTCGGGTTTGCCAAATGCATACAGGTGCTGCTCACCACGCAGGAGGAACAAGCCCCGCGCAATGGCCGGAGTGGCCAGGCAGCTTTCGTCCACCGGGTTGACGTGCAGCAGTTTGAAGTCAGGACCGGCCTGCAGCACCAGCACCTTCCCCTGCTCACTGGTGAAGAACAGTTTGTCGTCCGCAGCAACGGGCGAGGCGGTGAAACTCCTGGCACCGCTGCGTCTTAATCGCTGCTGGTAGACGCGTTCTCCTGTCAACGCGTCGTAGCAGGAAAGAATTCCGCTGTTTTTACAGGTGTACAAATAGCCCCGATAGACGATGGCGCAAGGCAAGTAGGGACCGCCCTGGTCGTGACTCCAGGCGATATGTTCGTTGTTGGTCGCGTTGTCGGCCAGCGAAATGTCCCCCCGGGCACTGCCGTGAATGGCATAAATCGGTTTGATGTGTCGATAGCCGCTGGTAACGTAGGCGAAATTGTAAGCAACCAACGGCGTCGGCACGGCAATTTCAGAGTGGCCGGAAAGGCGCCACACTTCTTCGCCCGTGTGCGCGTTGTAAGCGCGAGCGAAGTGCGATCCGTTGGTAATCACCAGCGGCCCCCTGTCACGGTTCCAGATGCAGGGGGTGGACCAGGTGGGAATTTCGTCGCGATCAGTTCTCCAGAGTTCCGTGCCCGTTTCGATGTCGAAAGCTGCGATGAACGATTGGTCCTGGATGTCGCACTGCACGATGACCGTTTTCTCGAAGATCACCGGAGAGCTTGCGAATCCCCACTGGTACTCTCTGTCGTAAAACCATCCGCTGTCCAGTGATCCCAGGTCTTTCTTCCACAGCAGTTGTCCCTGCAGGTCATAACAATACAAACCTTCTGAACCGAACAGTGCGACCAGGTGTTCGCCGTCGGTGGCGGGTGTTGAGTTGGCGTGGGATGCTTTGGAGTGCCGTTTCTGCCGGGGAACGCCTTCGTGAGCCGTCCGGTCCCACTCGATTTCACCCGTGCGGAGATCCAGGCAGAGCACCCGCCACGCGTGCAGCGAGTCTTCGTCGACCGAGGCGACATCGCCATACAGCCCGGTACGTAGTGCGGCGTTCCCCTGCTCATTGACAGCGGTGGTTAAAAATACCCGGTCTTCCCAGACAATCGGGCAGGAGAGGGCCAGGCCGGGGATGGGAGTCTTCCAGCAGATTCCAGTTCCTGCGACCGCGTCCCACTGGGCGGGCGCGCCTTGCTGATCCGCGATTCCACGTGCTCCTGTGCCACGGAATTGTGGCCAGTGGCTGGACGAGGCTGCCAGATCGTCTTGGATGATGTGCGCGCTGGCCGCCGGTCGGGGATTTTTGGGGGCAGCGGGCGCGGGATCTGGTTCCGCTTGGGAGCGGTGGAACACGACCGAACCCGACTCAGTGCGTCGCTCCAGGTGGGTGATCTGGCCGTCGCTGGATTTGAACGAGTAGGTTGTGTGAAAAAGCTTGTACTGGAAGGGGCCGGTAGCGCGTAAACGCACCGGAGCGCCGTACAGCGAGGCGATGCGCAGGGTGTCCTTCCGGACGTCCACCGTGTATTCGACGCCTTGTTCGGAACAGTAAGTGCCGGCCAGCGATTGCAGGATTTCCAGGGGCACTTGCACGCGGATGTCATTGGCCGCGTCGAGGGATTTTTCCAGGAGTTTTACGATGGCGACCTGGTTGCGGTCCCGTGCAGAATCGCGGCAGGAGAGGATGGTTTCCTGGTCAACGTCGCCGACTTCCAGCAGGGCCCGGACGATTTTCAGAAATCCACTGGAAACGGCGGATCGCAAGGTGTCCCCTGTGCCGGTAGCTCCGTGTTGTATCAGTAGCAGTGCGATCTGGACGTGTCCGTCACCAATGGCCCAGGTCAGCGGCGTCGCCTGGTAAAAACTGTCCTGCACCTGGGGATTGGCCCCGGCCTCGAGCAACACACGCACCACCTCCAGGTGGCCGCGCTGACAGGCGTAGGAAAGTGCCGTGGCGCCGTACCTGGAAGGAGCATTGACGTCCACCCCCTGATCCAGCAACTTCCCGACACGTTCGACGTCGCCGTTCTTGGCGGCAGTCCAAAACTCGTTTTCAACAAGTTCCGCAGAGAGCAGGGCGGACCAGGAAAGACCGGAAATGATCGAAACCAGCAACATCAACAGGCCGATTTTAAGGTGCATTCGCATGAACTTAGTCTAACGGCTGGGCCTGCCACTCAACATCCCCGCGCACGGGCCCGGTACCCGTAACGCTGCGTGTAGGACCGACACGTTGTTGCAATCCGCGCTCCCAGTTCCGCAGACAACTGGTAAACGTTGGGCCGATAATCAGCGACCTCTTGACGAAATTGCTCCATGTCGGGACGAACCCGTTCGAAGTCGCCCAGCGACAGGCATTGGTAAATTCGCTGTACCTGGGCGAGCATGTCGCAGGTCAGATCTTCGAATCGAAGTTCAACCAACCGGTTTTCTGGAATCAAGTCACGCTGCTGCTCAAAGCTGCGATACATCCGCGAAAAATTGTCGAAGACCCGGTCGACAACCTGATCACAACAGCCGTGCTGTAAACCCATGGACTGGCTCATCCGTTTCCACATGTGGACGGTGGATGGAATCATGACTTCCGGGTCGCGCACCAGGTGAATGAACCTGGCGTGTGGAAACAGCTCCAGCAGCGTTTTAATGCGGGCCGTGTGGGGTGGCGATTTCAAAACCAGCGGTCGCGGGTTGCTGTAGGCAATCCGTTTGACCAGCAGCAGCATGCCCGCTTTCCAACGCCGATAGTCCGCGTCAGAAAGTTCCGCCAGGTCCAGGTATTGGTCATAGCCGGGCATAGTCCGCGGAAACATCCACTGGAGGTAAGGAGATGGCAGTCCCAGATTGCACAGTCCGAACTCATCTTCTTGCGGTCGGTTCCAGTCGACAGGCATGTTGTCCATGGGTCGACGGCGAGGCAGAAGGAAGCGGGTCAGTGGGGCCAGGAACCTCTGGGATACCAGGAAGTGTCCGGGGGCCATGCACTGGTAGGTGCTGGCAAAACCGAACTGCCCGTCGCGCGCCAGCAGTTCGTGCAGCAGGGTCGTCCCCGTCCGCCAGTGTCCGATGATAAAGATGGGGTCGTGCTTCAGTTGCAGATTTTCCACCCGCTGGCCAAAGGCCACACGATCAGCCAGGTTGAGCAGCGAATTCAAGGTGCCTGACAATCCAAAGGCGAATGCCCGGTCCCAGCGGTTCCAGGAAACCCGGCAACCGTTATCCGCCAATAGCTTGCCATAAGCTGCCAGGGGCAATCCGTGCCAGATGACCAGGCCGAAGCGGGGGTACGTTTGTGCAGCGGAATCCGACATGCCAACCGGTTTCATGGGAAAGGATCGTTGTCGTTCGCACCGGGCAGAAAATCTCGTACGACAATCAACTCCCCGCTTCTAGCAGAACTGGCAAAGTCCCGCAAACTCAGGTGACCAGCCTCAGGGGTTCTCCACTGTGAATTCTGAAAACGTTGCGGGAAATCCTGCGCCCTTGGGGGCGCAGGCCATGATGCCCACCTGCAATTGTTGCGCGTCTGTCAGAAAGGCCTGACGCACAACGTGAAACTTGTCTCCGTCCAGCGAGTACGACACGTGGAAGGTCTGCTCGTGGCGTTGGAGTTTCCACCAGGTAGTTTGTGGATCGGGAATTGGTCTGACCGACCAGTCTGACCAGTCCCTCGTCACGACCGCGCTGGCCAGCTGTGACTGGTCGACGTATTCGACACCACATTTCAACCAGGTTGCCTGGTCGACTCGCGCCATCAGGCCGGCCTGGTCGTATTGGCCGCAGTATTGGCCGGAAATTTTGACCTGGGCAGTGAAGTCGCCCTCGGTGGATTGAAAATAAAAGTGGCCATTTTCCCGGATGCCACCGTCATGAGTCTTCCGCCAGAAGTCCGTTCCTGCATCCACCTGCAGTTGGATCGCCCCGGCTTGCCGGGACCACTGCCCGGGCTCGTTTTTCCACTGGCGGGTTGCCGTTGGTGGATCAGGTTGAGTTGCCATGAACGGTCGCTCCTGAGGTTCAAGTGCGTTACTGGCTCGCAGTTTTAATTGAAACGAGGTGTTACCCGGACCCGACGATGCCCCGCATCATCAGAATCAAGTGATGGACTGCTCGCCCTCCAGATTGTTACTTGTCAGGTTGAACTCACCGTTGACTCTTCATAGGAAGTTTGCCCCGGCAGATTCACGCCCCCCGCCACCTCTTCATCTTGTAGAAATCGTCTGACTCTGGCTTCTGTCGAAGGCCAACGCGTCAAAGTTGGCAGCTGAGTATATTCAAACCATGCGGCGCCTACCATTGGATCGTCAGATTTTCTATCATTGGATGAAGTCCGGAAATTTAACCGTCATTCAGGATTGGATCATTCGATGTCTGAGCAGAAGGGATCAGAAAACTCCTCTGGAAACGAGGCTTCTTCCCATCAGGCGGGACATGGCAACCTGACTCTCTTCATCATCGGCGCCATTGTGACGGCGATTGCCACCGCGCTGATTTTACCGTCGCTTCTCGAAAAAGAGACCGCCCTGAGTATTTTCCATGGCATCGGGATCGGGGGGGAGGTGTTCCTGCGCGCTCTGATGATGATGGTCGTGCCCCTGGTGGTGGCCTCTGTCATGAGCGGCATCCTGGGGTTGGGTGACATCAGGAAGCTTGGAAAGCCTGGCTTCGTCGCGGTGGGCTATTACCTCAGTACCACTGTGCTGGCGGTCGTTGTCGGTCTGATGGTGGTCAACGTTGTCAATCCCGGAGGCGAAAGTTCGACGAGCCCGACGGACACCACGGCGCAACAGGTCGTGGCGGAGTCTGAAGGTGTCGTGGTGACTGCCACGGACAAGACCCATCTGCTTGACAAGCTGGAAGCCCTGACCGGCATGGAAAAAGAGAAGATCGCGAAGATCTTTCCCATGCTCGAGGGGGGCTTGCCGGGGAATGAACCGGGTATCTGGATGATTCTCGGTAACCTGGTGTTAATGCTGTTTGCTGATAATCTGCTGCACGCGGCGGCAACCACCAATCTTCTGCCGTTGATCGTGTTTGCCATCATCTTTGCGGGTATGTTGACCACCATGGGGGAAAGGGTCGGCGCGATTACCAACATCATCGGCCAGGCGAACGAAGCCATGATGAGTTTCGTGATGCTGCTGATGAATGTCGCCCCGATCGGGATCTTCTGCCTGGTGGCTTCGAAGTTTGGTTCGGCCCAGGCCAACGGCCAATTCCTGGAAGTCATCAAGTCGACCTCGGGTTTTATCATCACCGTGCTCTTGGGACTGGGCTTGCATGGCCTGGTGACATTGCCGGCCATCTATTTCTTGTTCACCAGGAAGAACCCCTACGTTTTCATCAAGAGCATGTCCCGCGCGCTGCTCACCGCGTTTTCTACCGCCAGCAGCTCGGCGACCTTGCCGGTGACGATGGACTGCTCTGTGGAGGCGGGCGTATCCAAACGCTCAACGGACTTTGTGCTTCCGCTGGGCGCCACCATCAATATGGATGGTACGGCCCTTTACGAGGCGGCCGCGGCGATCTTCATCGCGAACCTGGACCCGAACGTCACACTGACTTTTGGGGACCAGATCGTGATTGCGGTGACCGCGACTCTGGCGGCGATCGGGGCCGCGGGTATTCCCGAGGCGGGCTTGGTGACCATGCTGATCGTGCTCAACGCGGTCGGACTCAGCCCCGAGTACATCGGATCGATCCTGGCGATCGACTGGCTGCTGGATCGTTTTCGAACGGCCACCAATACCCTTGGCGATTCAATCGGTGCCGCGGTTGTCGACCAGAGTTTCGAGAAGTAAGTCAACCTGGCAGGACCAGTTGTTCCCGATTCCGTGGCGACATGATTTCTTATATTCCTCGAGTATGGTCTTCAACACCCTGACGAGGTCGGGTTGCTTGAATTAGAGGCTGGTGGTCTCACCGGGGTTCGTTTCGAGGTTTGAGGGGAGGTTTTGCTTGATGCCCTGGCGGCTCCGGCCGCCATTGTGGTTGACATGCTTTCACGGGCTACAGCGGACCGGCCTGGGTACTGTTGTTTCGCTGTCAATCTATCGCGATAATCAAATGTTCCATCATTGACACGGTGTTCCCTGGTAGGTTAGCGGCGCATGCCCGATTCAAACTTGGAGATTCTGGCCTACGAAATGAGTCCGCTGGGACTCTTGTGTTTGCGGCGGCGTGAGCTGCTCTCGCAACCCGGTACCATCGTGACCGAGGTGACTCTGAATCACGAGTTTCTGATGAGCAGCCTGTATACCGATTCGGAACGGGCCTTGGCGCAAACAGCGCTGCAGATGCATGCGGGCAGCGATTTGCAGGTGTTGGTCGGCGGACTCGGGTTGGGTTATACGGCGCGCGAGGCGCTCCTGTCGGACCGAGTTGCCCGGCTTGAGGTCGTGGAGCTACTGCCTCAAGTCATCGATTGGTTGGACCGTGGGTTGGTGCCTCTTTCCTCGCAACTCGGCGACGAACAACGGTTGGTTGTTACGGAAGGAGACGTTTACCGACGTCTCGCCGGCCCACCGGATCGGCTGTTCGATATGATTTTGATCGACGTCGACCACTCGCCCGAGGAGCGTTTGGGGGAGGAGAGCGTTTCGTTCTATACGGCGACAGGTTTGCGCGCCGCTGGCCAACATTTGCGGGACGAAGGAATTTTGGCGGTCTGGTCCTATGCCGAAAGTTCACCATTTGCGGATGCACTTCGCGAAGTCTTCTCGGAAGTCCGGGTCGAGCCGGTAAGCTATGACAACCGCCTGATCGACCAGCGGCAAACCGATTGGCTGTTCTTTGCCCGCGGACCAGCTGGAGTATAGGGAAAAGTGCCTTTCAATACTGTTGCTTTTGGTCTGTCTACAAGACATGATGACTATCAGACCCTTTCTGATTTTTGACAAGGGGAATCCTCACATGGCAACTATTCAATGTCCGAGTTGTAAGCACGAAACACACGTTCCCTCGTTGGAAAAATTCACTGGTAGAAACGTCGAGCGGCTAAATTTCAAAATCACATCTGGTAACGCTACGGCTTGTCATTAAGCGTCTATTAAATCAGACAAATTGATTAATGGCTAGGTCCTCCCTCTATCCGCACTGATTGCGGATTCTTTTCATGTAGGGAGCATGTAGAGAAATCAAACCGCTACAAAGCAACTTTGCCCAGTACAACCAGTCTTCAAAACTCAGAGTTATTGAATTTTATAAATCTCTAAGACTGGTCTTTGTCGTGGCTGTGTTGATCTGTCTTTGAATCCACAGAAAGACAAGAAATGCTATCTGGAAGTAATTAACGCTGTACTGTCTACCGCGCGTATTCATGACCTTTAGGTACACTGATTATCGTTACCTGTTGCATTTCTGTATCCTTGACGTTAGTTAACA
>PBTE01000178.1 GCA_002726515.1 Planctomycetaceae bacterium
AACTCGACTGCGGTCGGAATATCATTGTTGGCCACCCTGCTCAGTACCATCTCCTATCTGGCCACACCGGGCGAAATGATTGCTAAAGGCCCCGTCATCGGCCTGGGAGTGCTGGGCTCACCGATTGTCTACTTTGTCGTGGGTTACTGGTTGCTGCCAGTCATCATGCGACACCAAATCACCAGCGCCTACGAACTCTTGGAATCGAAACTCGGATTGGGTGTACGGCTATTGGCGGCGAGCATGTTTTTGGCATTGAGACTCACCTGGATGGGAGTCATGATCAGCGTGGCTTCGGTGGCCGTCGTGGGACTGCTCGGGTTAACTGACGAACAGGCAGAATGGGCTGTGCCACTGACCGTTTTCCTATGCGGCATCCTGGCAGTGGGATACACCGCACTGGGCGGGCTGAAAGCAGTGGTCACCACCGATGTCGTCCAATTCATCCTCTTGTTCAGTGGCGCTCTGTTGACAATCGCCATGGTCACCTGGGAATCCGGGGGATTCAGCTGGTTTCCAACCCAGTGGGAACCACACTGGCAATCACAGCCAATCTTCTCATGGGACCCCACGGTTCGAGTCACATGGTTCGGCACCATTCTCGGAGGTGCGCTGTATTGGGTCTGCACGTCCGGTTCCGACCAGACAGCCATCCAACGCTTCATGGCCACCGGTAGTCATCAGGCGGCGAGGCGTTCGTTCCTGGTGAACATCATTGCCGATGTTTCGACGATGGCCATGCTGGCCCTGGTTGGACTTGCCGTCCTGGGATTCTATCGACAGCAATCCGGTGCTGGTGTTAATCTGGTCGACCAGGGCGACCAGTTGTTTCCCCGCTTCATTGCCACGCAATTGCCACCGGGAGTGGCAGGACTCGTCGTGGCGGCAATGTTTGCGGCGGTCATGTCCAGTTTGGATTCGGGGCTGAATTCCGCAGCTTCGGTGATCATCACCGACTTTATTCGTCGCTTCTCAGGCCGGAAACCGACCGACGCCGAAGGTTTGCGGCTCTCAAGAAATCTGACTCTGGTCATGGGCTTTGTGATCGTGGCTCTGGCCATGCTCGTTCAACATGTACCGGGCAACATTTTGGAGATGTCACAACGGACCTTGAACCTGCTGGTCGCCCCGTTATTCGGAATCTTCTTTCTGGCATTTTTTGTACGGTTTGCCACCGCTTTCGGCGCAGTCTTCGGCACGTGGTACAGTTGCACCGTTGCATTTCTGATCTCGTTCTGGGATGCGGTGACCGGGGGACCCACCCTCAGTTTTCAGTGGATTGCGCCTTGCGCACTGCTGGTCAGTATTGCAGTCGGTGTTTCCTTGAGTCTCGTGCCCGTCCAAAAGTCGAATCGCAAGTCACTTTGCGTTCTCGCCGGCTTGCCCGTGGCAGCGTGCAACGTGTGGATTGTCTGGCAGTTCGCCCAAAGTTTGGTCGGTTCCGTTTCCTCCGGCTAGACACGGATGCAGCGCTGCCGGAAATGCCAAGAGGGATGGCGTTTCCCGCGTGTGCCGTACCCAGAACCTATCGGGATGATGGCGTGTTCACCCCGCGCGGGGTGAACGCCTTGCGGCAAGCCCATGCTCTGGCACTAAAAAACGTCGCAAGCTGGCACCACTGACTACCGACCGCAAGATCTCGCTGCCGATTCAGTGAGAATTGGAAGCAGGTTCATTGGCAAATACCCGGTCGTACGATTCGAGAGCCACTTCCCCCAGACGCAAGGCCAGGGCGTGGTACGCTTCACGGCGATGGTCCCAATTCCCCCAACGCTCCACCTGCTCCAACCAATCGCACAGATGCACCACACAAAGATCATGAAAATCCTCGTCCGAAATTGAAATTTCGGTTTCCGTGAATCGATCGAAAAGTGTGTAGGGTCCCTGCGGCTTCTCAATTTGCGCATCGAAGTGTTCGCGTTGCATCGCACAATTGAAATACGACAAACGTTCGGCACGTTCACCGATCAGAGACCGAACCTGTCCACGACGCTCCAGCGGAAGCGAAAAACCTTGGAACGACGCCGTCCCGTAAACCGAGTGAAAGATGCCGACACGCGCCAGTTCCTCCTCACACCCCCACGCTTTCAAGTCGTTGTAGACGCCGACTGCATGAGCCAAATAAGTCTTTCCCGTATGCTCCACCTTGTCGGCGCCAACTTCACGAAAAAAATCCGTCAACGCTTTGAATGGTACCGTCATGTTCGTTCCTCAGGTAAAACCGACTCATCCCGCCATTTCGGAGGAACTTGATTATACCTCTCGATGACAATCGACAACCCGCAAACACCGAGACAGTCGGAAGTCAACCGTCAATCGACAAAGCCTTCGGCTTGTCGGATGGCACGCAGGCATGCTCGGTTCCACTGATGATACCGGTTTGCGTGTCTCGTGATACCAGCACGATAGGGCCATATTCCGTGCCGGAATTCAAAAGACATAACAATCGCGGTTGAACTGGGCCCTGTCCCATTTTGCAGCGGTGAGGCTTTGCCAAAGCTGTGCGACAGCGCGCATTTCCGCGCAGTGCAGCGCGCATTTCCCCGCAATCATGAAAAAACCGCTAAATCGGTCAAGGGCACAAAGAATGCAATCCTTCATCTTGGAACTGTGGGACGGCCAGGTTCTACGACAGGCCGTGCGGGTCACAACCTGGAAGAGTCGCTGGTGAATCCTTCCCAGTCCCGTATTCTACACGTCTTCTTCACCAGTTATGGCCTGAAAACCTCTTGAATTATAGCCTTCAACAGTTCAAGATAATGGCTTGCATTGATAGGGGCAATGCAGGCCTGAATGTCCTCTCCCGACCCCACCCCAATACAAAGGAATGGTTTCATGCCCCGTTGCCTCTGGTTGATCATCTTCATGCTCCTGGGAAGTCCTATCCTGGGGAATGACAACGACACATCAGTTCCGGAGAGCGACACGGTAAGTTACTACCACCAGGTGCGGCCCGTTTTTCAGGCCAAATGCCATGGGTGTCACCAAGCTGCCAAGTCGACGGGTGACTACATAATGACATCTTTTGAGCACCTCCTGCAGGGAGGTGAAAGTGAGACGGCCGCGATTGTTCCGGGAGCACCTGAGCAAAGTTACCTGTTGGAGTTGGTCACTCCTGAGGACGGGGCGGCTGAAATGCCCAAGAAAAGCGATCCTCTGAGCGCCGATGAGATTGAATTGATCCGCCGCTGGATTTCCGAAGGCGCAACCAATGATACCCCGGCCGATGCCGGACGCACTTTCGATCAGGATCATCCCCCGGTCTACACTCGACCACCGGTCATCACTTCGATGGATTATTCACCGGACGGCCAATGGCTGGCCATTGGTGGATTTCATGAGGTCTTGTTACACCGGACGGACGGTTCAGGATTGGAAGCACGTTTGATTGGACTGTCGGAGCGCATCGAATCTGTACGCTTTTCACCTGACGGCGGTCGCCTGGCCGTTACCGGCGGTCGTCCGGGCCGCATGGGCGAAGTGCAAATCTGGGATGTCGCTTCACGCGAGTTATTGTTGTCTGCACCTTTCACATACGACACGCTTTATGGAGCCTCCTGGTCTCCCGACGGCAAACAAATTGCTTTCGGCTGTAGTGACAGTTCGCTACGAGCCATCGACAGTACCACCGGTGAGCAAGTGGTCTACATGGCCGCGCATGATGATTGGATCCTGGGCACAACATTCTCCCACGATGGACAGTCCGTCTTTTCCGCCAGCCGCGACAAAACCATCAAAAAAACGCACGTGCCAACGGAAAGGTTCCTGGGAAACGTCACCACACACACACCCGGTTTCTTACTAGGCGGAATGAAGGCGATCGTACGTCACCCGCAACGAAAAGAATTGCTGGCAGGTGGGGCTGATGGAGCACCGAAACTCTTTAAGATGGATGTCACCGCCGCACGTGCCAGCGGAGGAAATCCAAATCAAATTCGTGAATATGCAGCACTTCCCGGCAGAATCTTTGATGTGGCGTTCAGCCCGGATGGTTCACTGGCTTTCGCCGGGAGCAGCCTGGATGGTGTGGGCGAAGTACGGGCTTTCAATACCGAATCCGGAGAGCAACAGTGGAAACTTTCCATTACGGAAGGCGGCATCTTTTCGCTCGTCGCCTCCAGGGACGGCCAGGTTTTGGCCACCGCAGGCTTTGACGGTTGGATTCGCCTGGTTGATGTGGCTACAGGAACGGTTCAGCACAAATTTTTGCCCGTCGATATCTCCACTTCGACGGATAAGGAAGAAGCCGTTCTACGGGCAACGGTCGCTGATTCGACACCCCTGCAACTGAAGGAAACACTCTCAACGGACGTCGCCCCCTTGAGGCTGAAAGCAAACCCCCGGGAACTCGAAATTCGACATCTGATCGACTACGCTCAACTGATCGTACGGGCAGAATTCGCAACGGGATCTGTCGAAGATGTGACACGACTGGCAAGTTGGAGAGTTGAAGGCGGTGTGGGCCGCGTGTCCCCCACAGGACGATTCACACCGGAGCAAAGTGGCCAGGGCCGGATTATCGCGGAAGTTTCCGGAAAGTCCGTCGAAATTCCCATCACCGTTCACCCGATCGACGGCCCCTACGTGCCGGACTTCATCCGCGACGTCACTCCCATCCTTTCGAAAGTAGGTTGCAACGCCGGTACTTGTCACGGGGCAAAAACTGGCAAGAACGGGTTCAAGCTGTCTTTAAGGGGTTACGATCCTCTGTTTGACGTTCGTGGTTTCACGGACGACTTGAAAACTCGCCGCATCAACCTGGCCGCTCCGGCGAGCAGCCTGATGCTATTGAAATGTACTGCCAGTGTGCCCCACGAAGGACAACAGGTCATCCATCCGGACTCGACCAGATATCGTATTCTCCACGACTGGATTGCTGATGGCGCGCAGCTTCATTCAAATTCTCGCCAGGTCGCACGGGTTGATATTTTTCCCCAGAATCCGGTGATTCAGCAAACCGGAGCATTCCAGCAGATGCGCGTGGTGGCAACTTATTCGGACGGATCCCAGCAGGATGTGACCCACGAATCGTTTGTCGAGAGCGGCAACATTGACACAGCAAAATCCGTGTCAAACCAGGCCGGTTTGATACGCGCCCTGCGTCGCGGAGAAGCTCCCATCTTGGTACGTTACGAAGGCGCCTATGCATCGACCATCCTCACGATCATGGGTGAACGCGATGGATTTGTGTGGCAACAACCCCCCGCGAACAATCCAATCGATGAGTTCGTACTCGCCAAGCTGAAGCGGACGAAAACCCTCTCTTCAGGAATTTGCAATGACTACGAGTTCGCGCGTCGTGTTTACCTGGACGTGATCGGACTGCCACCGAGTTCAGAGCAACTGAAGGAGTTCATTGCGGATTCGCGTGATTCGCGCTGGAAGCGTGACGAGTTGATTGATCGCCTGGTTGGCAGTCCGGAATACGTCGAACACTGGACCAACAAGTGGGCAGACCTGCTGCAAGTTAACGGTAAGTTTCTAGGACGTGACGGGGCGGTCGCATTCCGGTCCTGGATTCGAGATCACGTGGAAAAAAATACGCGTTATGACGAGTTTGCCCGCAAGATTCTGACGGCCAACGGATCGAATCGGGAAAATCCGGCGGCATCCTATTTCAAGATTCTGCGCACGCCCCAGGATACGATGGAGAACACTACCCACCTGTTCCTCGCCACGCGTTTCAGTTGCAACAAATGTCATGACCACCCGTTCGAACGCTGGACACAGGACCAGTACTACGGAATGGCGGCTTTCTTTGCCCGGGTGGGACTGAAAGAAGATCCCGAGAGCAAGGATCGGAAGATCGGTGGTACCAGTGTTGAATCGGCAAAACCGTACTACGAAGTGGTCTACGAACTCGAAGAAGGAGAAGTCAAACACGATCGTACCGGACTGGTCACCCCACCCTCCTTCCCGTACGCGATTGACAGTCTCTCGGATGGTCCGGCCAGCCGCAGGGAACGCATGGCTGCCTGGGTCACCGCGTCTGATAATCCGTATTTTGCCACCAGTTATGTTAATCGACTCTGGGGATATCTGATCGGAGTCGGATTGATCGAACCGCTCGATGACATTCGCGCCGGTAATCCGCCCACCAATCCCGAGTTGCTCACATGGCTCGCCCGTGAATTCATGGAGCACAGCTTCGATACACAACACATGATCCGTACGATTTGCAAATCACGCACCTATCAATTGTCACTGCAGACCAACAGCTGGAACGAAGACGATACGATCAACTACTCCCACGCGAAGGCCCGCCGCCTGCCTGCCGAAGTTCTCTACGACGCTGTTTATCGCGTGACAGGTGCCCATTCACAATTCCCGGGCGTAGCGAGCGGCACTCGCGCCGCAGCCCTGCCGGATGTGGGCATCAAACTGCCTGATGGCTTTCTCAGTAATTTTGGACGGCCAGCGCGAGAGAGTGCTTGCGAATGCGAACGTACCGCCGATTTACGTTTGGGGCCGGTCATGGCACTGGTGAGCGGACCGACCGTCAACGATGCGATCAGCGATCTGGACAACGCCATTGCACGACTTGTGGCTCAACAACCAGACAACCGTGAACTCTGCCGTGAAATCTTTCTTCGCTTCCTCAATCGCCCCCCCACGCCTGTTGAAATTGAAGCAACATGGAATTTGACCGAACAGTTGAAATCCGATCACGAGCGAGTTGTCTCGCAGCTGGAAGAGTATCGCAAGTTGCTACCCGGCATCGTGGCCGAACGAAAACGGCTGCGACAAGAGCGCATGGCCTTTCTTGGAAAGCAACTGGACGATTACGAAATTCAGCTTGCGCCACGTCTTGGCCAACTGGAACTCAAACGACAGCACCGTTTACTCGAGTTGGAACATGAATTAAGCGAATACGAACTGGCATTCCCCAGTCGATTTGCAACTTGGGAAAAGCGGCAGTTAGAGCCCACCGAATGGGCCGTGTTCGATCCGGAACACTTGGAATCAGACTACCCCAGGGACATGGAAAAGCTGGAGGATCTTTCGGTCTATGTCAGTGGCCGTAACGGGCGGGTCCGCTACATGGTCACGGGGGAAAGCACGGCAAAAAACCTGACCGCCGTGCGACTCGAAGTGCTGACAGATGAACGTCTTCCTCACCAGGGACCCGGACGCCGCGAGAGTGACGGAAATTTCGTGCTCTCCGAATTCAAAGTCAGCTGGGCTCCCTTGGGCACGAATCCGGAAGTGGATGCGGATAAGCAAGCATGGAAAAACATTAGCTTAACTGACGCGATTGCCGATTTTAGCCAGAAAGAGTTTGACGTGACGTATGCCACTGACGGAAAGCTCAATGACGACAAAGGCTGGGCAATCAAACCGGAAACGGGAAAGAATCACACGGTCGTCTTCGAAACCGCAGAGGCCCCTATCGAGGGCGAACGGATTTTGTTGCGATTTGAGCTCATCCACGACTACGGCTCCACGGAGACCACAATAGGCAGGTTCCGTATTTCCACCTCCACTTCGCCGCGTCGGGTTCCGGGACCTTTGACCGATCATTTAAAGGAAATTTTGCAGATATCGTCCGATAATCGAAATAAAGAGCAACAGGATGAGTTGGTAGAACATTTCCGGAAAAATGACGTGAGACTGAAAAAACTCGACACCCAAATTGGCCAAGCGAAGCAACCTTTGCCGAACGACCCGCACTTGAGCAAGCTGAAGGATCAACTGGTTTTAGCCCGGCGTCCATTGGGAAAAGAAGACCTCAAAGAAGAACGTCTTGGCCGTTACGTTCGACTCAGCAGGCAGCAATTGGAAAGTCATCGGCTGACCGTCGCGCAGGACTTGGCCTGGGCATTGATCAATAATCCAGCATTTTTGTTTAATCGGTAAGCAGGAGTATTGCACGAATGCAGGCAATGACAGCCTTTGCCTGCCAGCTCCAACCTATCCATAAGGACCATTCACGATGTTGAGAATTCCCGGACAACCCGGTAAGGATGTTTGCGATCAGAACCTAGCTCCGAGTCGCCGCGATATTTTGCGCGTGGGTGGTGCTGGTATGTTGGGAATGTCACTGGGTTCGATGCTTCAGCTCCAGGCACAAGCCAAACAAACGGGCCAGCGGGGCGGGTGGGGCAAAGCCAAAAGTATCATTATGGTTTATTTGCAGGGAGGTCCCAGCCATTTGGACCTTTGGGATCCCAAAGAAAACGTACCCGATAATGTCCGTAGCACGTATTCCAATATCTCGACAAAAATTCCTGGAGTTCAATTCACCGAGGTTCTTCCCAAACTGGCAGAGATCAATGACCGGTACACGCTCATTCGATCGATGGGCTACACCCCTTACGGGCTGTTTAACCACACTGCGGCCATTTATCAGATGATGACTGGTTACACCACGGACAAAGTCAGTCCATCCGGGCAACTGGAACCCCCCAGCCCCAACGATTTCCCCAATTTCGGGGCGAACATTGTTCGTCTGCGGCCGCTTGATCAGCCCATGCTGCCGTTCGTGATGTTGCCGCGACCGCTTCAGGAAAGTGGTGTGGTGGGCAAAGGTGGTACGGCCGGTTTTCTCGGCAAGTCATTCGATCCCTACACGTTGTATCCTGATGGGGACGATATGGACATGAATAAAATGGACCGCATCAAAATTGCTGATCTCCAACTTCGCCCGGACATTTTTCCAGAGCGGCTGCAGCGACGGGCTCGATTGCGTAACTTCGTCAATCAGCAGATGCCGGAGATCGATCGCGCGGTGCAGGATTTGAAGCTCAATGAGTACTACGATCGGGCCCTGAGTCTCGTGGTCTCCGGCCGGGCGCGCGACGCATTTCAACTGAACGCCGAGTCTGATGCATTGCGTGACACCTACGGTCGCAACACGTTCGGTCAAAGTTGTCTGCTCGCCCGGCGGCTCGTCGAAGCGGGGACGCGCGTCGTCGAGGTCATCTGGCCCAAAGTGGCGAATTCCGATAATCACTCCTGGGATCATCACATCGGGCTCACCAAACGAATGAAGCAGCAATCCGGTCCCATGCTCGATCAAGGCTTATCCGCTCTGGTGACTGATTTAGACTCGCGTGGATTGCTCGACGAAACCCTGCTCGTCGCCGTCGGTGAATTCGGCCGTTCACCACAAAAAGGTGTCAGTACCTCCGGAAACAACAACAGTGCTGATGGACGAGACCACTGGCCCTACTGCTACACAGCCTGTATTGCCGGGGCGGGCATCAAGCGGGGATATGTCCATGGCAAGTCGGACAAGACCGCTTCGTCTCCCGTCGAGGATCTGGTACATCCGGGCGAGCTGTTGGCCACGATTTACCATGCCTTTGGAATCGATCCCGAAACGCTTGTCAACAATCACTTGAACCAGCCGCGTGAGTTGGTCAAAGCAAAGGCGGTCTCGGCGCTGTTCGCGTGAGCACCGCGTTGCTCTTGCGATATCCACCGGTCCAGATGTCCAGGCACATCGGTTGGCTGCATTTTCTACAGGGTCGTCAGGGCGCACCTGTTAGAATTCCAGGCTGCAAATTCTACGTGTCCTTGGACTGGTCTACGCGCTCTGGATTAACCAATGGCAACAACAGGAGCGGCAACCCCAACGCCACCGCGGCAAACCAGAAACTCTGTGCGTACGTAAAACCGTAGCTGTCGCTCAACGTACCTACGGCTTTGTTGCCGATTACGTGTCCGATGTTACTGACGGTCATATAGATGGTGAATATCGTGGCAGCAGCTTTGGTCCAGGTAATTCGCATCCCCATCGAGAGGAATCCCACACTGCCGATCGCCAACACGCCCGGGTAAAACAGCAGGTAACCTCCGGCAAACCACGATTTCTCCCAGTGTTCGGGAAAGGCTGCAAAACATGCCGTCATCAGCCCGAACATGCCAAAACCGATCGTCATCACGATCCGTCGACCAGCCCGATCTGCCAAGAAACCTCCTAACAGTGCGCCAGCCATTTCTGTCAAGACAGCGGCACCCGAAATCTGGGAAACTTGAATGAAGCTCCAACCGAGTTCTTGTGTATACAACGGTTTGGTGATCACTTCTACAATGCCCCAGCCAACCGTGCTAAGCGTCCCGAAGATCAGGAATATAAAAGTCGTCGTTAACGAAAAGGCCCGACGTACGTCAATGAGGACCTCCAGCGGGCTGCGCAAACTGGAAGATGTCTCCAGCTGTCCACCGTCAGGATCGGGGCAGGAAGGTTGTACGGGGCGACTGCTCCAGGGAAATCGTTTTTCTCCCGGCCGCTCCAGCAGCAGCAATGGAAAGAGCATGATCAGGACCAGAAGGACAAACTGAGCCAGCACCGCGGCGGGTAGACCCCAAAAATAGATCATCTGGGCCATCACCATCGCGCCCACGGCCTTGCCTACCAGCTTCGAGCCCCACATCATGCCGTTGGTGCGTCCTTGCTCGGCAACAGGCAACACATCGATTGCAAGCGCATCGGTGGCAACGTCCTGCAGCGAAGCGAAGCAGTTGTGGATGAAGAACATCCATCCCAACAGCCGCAAGTTCTCCGAAAGGTCGCCCAGCATCAGGATGCCGAGCAGGGAGACGGCCATCATTAACTCGGCACCGATGATCCAGGGCCGACGACGGCCCATGGAACGAATAGTGACGGTGTCAATCAGCGGGGCCCACACCAGTTTGAACGTCCAGGGCACCAGCACAATCGCTGTCAGTTCTCCCGCCGCCGCCTGACTGATCCCTTTCTCTCCCGTCAGGTAAGCAACCAAAGCGGTTACCATAAAACCCCAGGGAACCCCCTGGGCAAAGTACATCGCACAGAGCATGGTCACCCGGTGTGTGCGGTTGTCGACAAGAGCCATGTGGAAAATCCATCCAGTTAAAAGAAGCTAAGGCGTATTAAATTCTGGC
Organism: Planctomycetaceae bacterium; assembly: GCA_002726515.1. GTDB lineage: Bacteria > Planctomycetota > Planctomycetia > Pirellulales > Pirellulaceae. Next base: position 10,870 of record PBTE01000178.1, read on the forward strand.
CAGTTGCATTGCCAGCAGGTCACAATCCCCGGCTCATCCGTCCAGTCGTCAAACTCTTCGAAGCTCTCCCAGGGCGGTAGATCATTCGCCGCACAACGGTGGTGTTCGCGGATCCTTCCACGATATGCCGGACAGTCGGTGCGAGGTTCTGCGGTTTCCTGAAACTGGACGGGTTCCACCGGTTCTCGCGAGGCGTGCAAGAACCGCTCCCACGCGGCGTTCTCGCGGCAGCTCTGCCAACATTGCAGCATCCGCTGCGTCTTTTCAGCTGCGTCCTGCTGTGGATCGTAGGTCTCTTTCACAGGACGCAAGACAAGACACCAGGGATCGTCTTCTGTCACGGTCCACAGAAAAGAACCCAGGTCGCGCGCGCCCATGGCGTGACATGCAGCTTGTCCGATTCGCATGGTGCGCACCAAATCTGCTGTAACCAGGGTCTGAAACAACAGCTCGGGAAAGTGGTACTGGATACGGCGGCCACTGGTCGTATAAGTGGCGTGACGACGTGATGGATCGATCGCCGACAGGTAGGGAACGTTCCGCACGTCCTCGACAGCATGAAGATTCGTGAGCGAGTTGATGCCGACACCCAACAACAGGAGCACGCCATCTTGTTCCATCAGACGAAAAAAAGGGGACTCTCGTCCACAGGGTGTCGGGCTGTGCCGGTGTCCTTCCAGTAGAGAATCGGCATCCCCGCCAACTCCCACCCAGGAGTGGGTCGGATGGCAGCTACGGAGGGAGTCCGGTTGCTCGCGCAGTGTCTCGCCAATCTTTCCCGTAAAACCACGCTGACGGCTGTTACAGAGTCGTTGCGGACATTGTGCCAGACACAGGCTGAGCGCATAGTTGTCCGAACGAACCGCATCCCGGAAAGATGGCGCAATCACGGCTCCCGCCGGGCCGGTGGCCTCACGTAAGGCCGCGACCACCGTTTCGGCCCCACCCTCCACGTGACCAAACCGAGAAAGCGAAGCGTGAACCATGATGTGGCTTGTGGGGCGAATTCCCAGTCGCTCCAGGCGCTCTACCATTGCCGCTTGCGTCACATGGCTGGTCATGATTCCCTTGTTCGCTGGTGAACACCCGGTGGGGAGCGACAGTGTATTTCAAAACTAGCGTGCGAGTGAACCGACCCTTTGACCTACGGCTCCCCAAGCAGCTGGCAAGTTTAGCTTCAGACAGGCGCAAACGTCAACGACGTTGTTACCTCGTCACCCACAGCCCGTTGCGCAAATCGCGCCACCAGCCGCATTCCCACCTGGATCTCTTCGGGCTGGCGAGCATCGACTCCCTCCACACGGGCCACGACGCGCGGTCCTTCTGTCAACTCGATCACCGCCGAACAATACGGATTATTTCTGTCAAATCCCTGCTCGATCATGAATGGCGGTCCGATGGCGATCGAGGTGAACGCGGCCAATTTGCCGGTTCCCTGCATTTGCTGCCACTCCATTTGAGTCTGCTGGCACGCACTACAGCGGCCGCGGGGAGGCACGTAAAGAGCGCCACATGCAGTGCACCTGGAACCCATCAGTTTTTCTTCCTGGAGATACTGCTGATAACCATAATCGCTAACGGGTTGTTCTTCCACGAGTTATCTCCGTTCCAGGATCGTGAAGGTGCAGGTACCTCCCGTTCCCCCCAAATTGTGAGCCGCACCGAAGCGTAGATCGGGGTGTGGCACCTGCCGCTTTCCCGCCTTGTTCCTGAGCTGTTCCCAGACCTCGATCAGCTGCGCCGCACCTGTTGCACCCACCGGGTGCCCTTTACACTTCAGTCCCCCTGAAGTGTTGATCGGTTTGGGTCCGTCGAGCCGTGTCAGGCCATCAGCGACGGCCTGGTAACCCTGGCCCGGTTTAAAAAATCCCAGATCCTCGATGTGCATGATTTCGGCGATCGAGAAGCAGTCGTGAACTTCTGCAAACTGTATGTCTTGAGGCGTCAAATCCGACATTCCATAAGCCTCTTGTGCTGCACGGCGGGTGGCTTCGAAGTAGGTCAGGTCCTCTGCCGCATGGAGCGCCCGTCCACTGGCTTGCCCCAGTCCAGCCACATAGAGTGGTTCTTCCGTGAACGACCTGGCGATTTCTTCGCCAACCAACAAGATGCAGGCAGCTCCGTCGCTGATGGGACTGCAATCGAACAGATGCATTGGCCAGGCCACGACCGGATTGGCCTGGGGATCGCCGAGGAACTGTTTTTCGTCCTGCCACTCTGGAACCGGACCGCCTTTCTTCTTCGCTTTGACGGCCCTCGACGCCATGATGCCTTGGATCGTTTGTTGAAACTGGGCTTTTGGATTCAACGGCGCATTATTGTGGCTCTTGATCGTGACATTCATCAAGTGTTCGCGCGTGGCGCCATATTTGTCGAAATAAGCAGTGGCGATAGCGCCAAAGACGCCTGGAAACGTGAAGCCAGCGGACCGTTCATAAGGGCTCGCCGCAAGCGCCAGGCCTTCTGCAACTTGCTCGGTGGCTTGCTTCGACATGTCCTCAAAACCACCTACCAGAACCACGTCATAAAATCCTGACGCGATGGAAAACACGGCCTCCCGGAAAGCGAGCGCACTGGAAGCACACGCTCCCTCGATCCGCGTAGCCGGCCTGGGAACCAACCCCAGTGTGTCCGCAAGAATCGCGCCCCAGTGTGATTGTTGAACAAAAAAGTCGTTGGTGAAATTCCCCAGGTACAACGCTTCGATGTCGCCAGGATCGACACCCCGGTCGACCGAGTGAAGCATCTCCTGAAAAGCTTGCAGAAACAAGTCTTTCGAATCTCGATCAGCGAACATTCCAAATGGAGACATGCCGGCGCCCACCATTGCGACACCCCTGCCTAGTTTTCTTTTTTTGATCATGAATTTTTCATTTCGGATCAACGGTCTCGCGATTGGTAAGACCCGTGTTTCACATGACCAGGACATGTCACGATCAACTCAGGTTCCCCGGGGTGGCAACCCACCTGTCCCACACAACGTTTTGGCATTGACTCTGTCGACCAGTATACGGGTGCGATCACCGAATGGCACGCCCGGGTGAGCCGGCTTTATTTTTTTCGAGCCGCCTGTCAGTGAACCTGCTGAAAACCTCCCGATCCTCGCTGAGATGGTCAGCCACCACAGAACCTCTCGGGATGGTCCCTGGGTCACGACCGGATCCTCGAAGCAAATAATCGATTGATTTCCTTCGGGAATTTCAACCGGTCCAAGCAGCGGTGTTTTTCCGGATCGTGTTGCTCACACAGGGAATGACCGGGACCTGCCGGGCGGTGTTGGCGGGCCTATTTGTTGGACATCCAAAAAACGTACGGACCGGTCTTTCCCTTGACAGTGACCATTTTCCTACTAACATTTGCTTTTTGCCTGAGTGGACTGGGCAATTCTCGACCGAAAAGCGTCGGACCTACCCGGGTGCCCTCCTGTACAGCTCGAGAAACGTTCTTCCAGACTTTTCGGGACCGTGGGCCTGCTGGAGCATATCTCACAGCGGGTGATCCAGCAGGCCCCGTTCATACCACCTGCCTATGCTCTACCTCATCACCTGGATCACCGACTTCGCCGGAGTCCTCTTCATTTTTGTGGGTACCCGCCACCTGTCGGAACAAGACACGGGTTCCACGATGCTCGGAGCGCTCGGAGCTCTTTACTTCCTGGCATCGGCCGTCAGCAGTGCCTGGTCAGGAACTGTCGCAGATCGTTGGGGACGCCGCCAAGTCTCAATCGCTGGCATGGCATTGTTGGCTGTCAGCCTGGGCGTCAACAGCTACTGGAATGACGAGTACTGGATATTCTGCGTTGTGTATGTCGCTGCGGGGATTGCATTCGGGATGATCTATCCGCCCCTCATGGCCTGGTTGGGCCACGGTCAGAGTGGCCAGACAGCCAGTCGTCGATACTTGATTTTCTGTTTGGCATTCAACCTGGGAATTGTTTCCGGGCAACTCACGGGTGGCTGGGCATTCGAGCGATTCGGTGTCGGTATCTCCCTGCTAATCGCACTGACACTGGCTTCGTTTAATTTGATTTTGATCTGCCTGCACAAGGAAAGCAACAACGAAGGCAATTTGGATACAGACGACCACGCGGGAACAGACATGGAAGTCAGCCTTTCGCAATCATTCGCCCGCTTGGCAAGGTTCGCCAACTTCGGTGGCATGTTTTCAATGAGCATGCTGTGGTTCTTACTGCCACAATTGGTCGTTAGCCTCGACATTTCTGCGGATCGTCATGGCTTGATCCTGGCAAGCGGACGAATGATTGTGATGAGCACCTATCTGTTGTTGCACCTGACTTCCTTCTGGCAACACAAGTTTCGCATTTCAGGTTATGCCCAGGCATTAGGGGCTGTGGGTTTGATCATTCTATCCCTGGCCCACTCATCATTCGGATTGGTGCTGGGACTTGCAGCCCTTTCGACCATGATGGGCTACAATTATTTTGCCAGTCTTTTCTACAATGCAACCGGTAGTTCTCATCAACATAAGGGACGAGCATTCGGACTGAACGAAGCGTCACTGGGACTGGGTGCGGCAGGAGGTTCCTTAATCGGTGGGGTGGCAGCTAATGATTGGGGAAGTCGCGCTCCTTTCCAATTGGCTGCCTTGCTGATCACGATTCTGTTGGTCGTCCAATGTATCGTGTGGTGGAAGTCGATTCGTCCAGCACAGAAGCGTTTCCATGGTTAGCGGGGCAAAAAAACGCACAGGTCCGTAGAAGTACACGCAGGAATGGAAAATCGTTTCCCGGGAAATCCGGTTGTTTGGACACCGACCGGAGTCAGGAAAAGACGTTCGAATGGAACGTAGTTCCGCTGGAGTCCGTAAAGCGGATCACCACCCTGCAGACCTGGGAATCTGCGTGTCGAAAAACGCCCCGGCGTTTTTTCACGTCACGGAATCCTTCTACAACGCGGACAACAAGCACTCGACACTCGCGTCGGGATCCGGTCCGAGCGACAACTTAGTGCCAGATTTCGAATCCACCGTCCACCGCGAGGTTTTGGCCAACGACGTAGTCTGACGCAGAGGAAGCAAGAAATAAAATCGCTCCCTTCAGATCGACACCGTCCTTACCCATGCGTCCCAGCGCAGTTCGTTCGCTGTAATCTTTGACAAAGCCGTCCGAAAGATTGCGTTCAAATCCTCCCGGGCTGATTGCATTGACATACACTCCCTTGGGACCCAGCAGGCAGGCCAGATCCATGGTAATCCCCAGTACGCCCGCTTTAGCTCCTGCATAATCAATGGGCTGACCGGACATGTCATTGCGATCATACATCTTGCGATCTCGCCCCAGGAGACCGGCAATAGATGCGATGTTGATGATTTTTCCCGAGCGACGTTCTTCCATATGACGTCCAATCTCACGACAACACCAAAGCGTTCCGGTCAGGTTCAAGCGAATGAGGCCGTCGATGTCAGCCGGATCACGGTCAAACAAGTATCCCGGACTTTCACCGAAACCACCACCGGCGTTGTTCACCAGGACGTCGATTCGGCCTTTCCATTCAATAGCACGATCCATCGTCTGGACGACGGAACCAGATTCGGTTTGATCCAGTGCCAGTGCCAGCACTTCGACAGGATAGGTTTTTCTAAGTTCTTCGGCGGTCGACTCGGCGCTGGCCAAGTCACGTGACGTGATCACCAGGTCCGCACCTGCAGCAGCAAGTACACAAGCAGCGTCGTAGCCCAAGTCACGTGCCCCACCCGTCACGAGCGCGACCCGGCCTTGCAGGTTAAACATATCTTCAATTTCGTGGTGCATAACTCAGTACTCCTGTCGCGGATTTCCACATTGGGTCTGGAAAACTTCCTGGCTCACAAGCAATCGCCTTTTTCAGTGGAAAACATTGTGACCTGGCAATCGTGCTCACAGAATAACAAACCCTGCCTGTGAAGAAAGGACCCAAACCGGTCCCCGACACTGGGAGCAGGCATTTCCCGCCTGCAATCCACTCTCTAGAATGGCAAACACCCCAACTTGGTCCAATCACTTCAACAAGAGTTCCAGGGAGACAAACATGTCAGGGCAGCGCACCTTGTGGGGAGTTATTGTGATCGCAATTTCGATGACCAGTTGTGACAACACCAACACCCCCGGCACGGTTAACAAATCCAAAGGCACGATTGGCTATTCAGCCATGAGCTTTAAAAATCCGTTCTTCGTTGTTATCAAAAACAATCTGGAAGCATCGGCTAATGATGCTGGATACGAACTGATTGCCAATGATGCCGATTCGGATGTGAGCAAGCAGGCTAATCACATTGATGAGTTCATCAGTAAAGGTGTGTCAGCGATTGTCCTGAATCCCACCGACCGTCTGGCAATCGGCGAAGCAATCAAGAAAGCGAACGCCGCCGGCGTTCCGGTATTTACATGTGACTTGCAATGCATTGCCGAAGATGTGGACATTGCCGGTCACATTGGTACGGATAACTACCAGGGCGGTACCCTGGCCGGCCAGGCAATGGTGGAAGCACTTGGTGAACAAGGTGGCGAGGTACTCGTTTTGGATTTCAAACAGGCGAACTCGTGCGTTCTTCGTGTGGACGGATTCATGGAAGTAATCAACCAGCACAACGAAGGTCGCCGGGAAGGAAAAATTGCAGTCATCGCCATGGTGAACGGGGGTGGCGATGAAGACATTGGTTACAAGGCAACCTCGGACAACCTGGTTGCTCATCCCAATATTGCCGGCGTCTTCGCCATCAACGACCCGTCTGCTCTGGGTGCGTGGAAAGCCATTGATGAAGCTGGAAAAAATGAACAAATCACCATCGTGGGTTTCGATGGGGCGAAAGCAGGAAAACAAGCGATTCTTGAAGGCAAGATTTTTGCAGACCCGATCCAGTTTCCTGCCAAGATGGGCAATGACATCATGGAAAAAATTCTCGCGTATCAACACGGCGAGGAATTTGATCCGGTAGAGCTTATTCCAACATCGCTGTACAAAAGAGAAGACGCTCGGAAAGACCCCGAGATTCAGAACTAGAAAGATCGATGATCGATTCGAGTTCAACGGTACCTTTGCTGGAAATGAAGGCCATCAGTAAATCCTTTCCTGGTGTGCGCGCGTTAAACAATGTGGACCTGACTCTTCATTCCGGTGAAGTACTTGCGCTGCTTGGTGAAAATGGCGCCGGCAAGAGCACTTTGATCAAAATTCTGGGCGGAGCACATACCCCGGATGAAGGGACTGTGTTTATTGATGGGAAACAAACTCGCATGGACTCACCGACAGCTGCTCAACGGGCAGGTGTTGGCGTCATCTACCAGGACTTTAACCTTGTTCCTGCACTAACCGCCCGTGAGAACATTTTCCTGGGACAACATTCTCATCTTCTCGGTCGTACGAAGAAGAGCGAGGAACGCCGAAAAGCGGAATCGCTGTTCAAGCGGATTGGGATCGATGTAAATATCGAATCGCTGTGCCGCGATCTGCCGGTTGCTCAACAACAAATCGTTGCAATAGCGAAGGTCCTTTCTCTTGATGCCCGAATCGTTGTGATGGACGAACCGACTGCTGCATTGACACCACGGGAAGTCAAAGGACTTGCAGCAGTTATCGACGAATTGAAGTCACAGGGTATCGGTATCATCTATATCAGCCATCGACTCGACGAGATCGAACAATTTGCCGACCGTATCACGGTACTTCGTGATGGAAAACACGTGGGAGGCAGGCCGATTGGTCAGATTACTCGTGACGAAATGATCGAGTTAATGGTTGGTCGAAGTCTCGAAAACGAGTTTCCGAAAGCGAAATCGCAGGCCGGAGACGTCTTGCTAACCGTCAAGAACCTTTCCCGCGCACCGGTTGTGCAGAACATCTCCTTTTCCCTTCATCGCGGAGAGATCCTTGGATTCGCTGGACTCGTGGGAGCTGGACGCACCGAAACCGTGCGGTTGCTGTTCGGTGTTGATGCAAAAGAAAGCGGCGAGATCTGGCTTGATGGATCCAAGGTGAACATCACTAGCCCCGCCCAGGCAATCCGGCATGGAATCTGCCTGCTTACCGAAGATCGAAATTCACAGGGACTGGTCTCGGGAATGTCGGTTCAGGAAAATTTCGGCCTCGCTAATATGAAATGGTTTTCCAAGCTCGGTTTCGTGAATAGCAAGAACGAAGGGTTGGCCTTCAACAATTATGTTGATCAGTTGACAATCAAAGTGACAGACGGCTCGCAGATTGCACAAACGTTGTCAGGCGGAAACCAACAAAAAGTGGTTCTTGCAAAATGGTTGCAGCAAAACGCGGAAGTTCTGATTTTTGACGAACCAACCCGGGGAATTGATGTTGGTGCAAAATACGAAATTTACCTCCTGATGAATGAATTGGCAGCTCAGGGAAAAGCAATTCTAATGATCAGCTCCGAGTTACCGGAAATACTTGGAATGAGTGATCGAATCATTGTGATGCATGAGGGAAAGGTCGCCGGCGAAATCACGGATCCCGCAGAGGTAACACAGGAAGACGTGATGCGATTGGCGACAGGGTCCGTGATGGCAACCATGTAAAAGAGGAATTTGTTGCGGATGAAAAGGCTGCTGCAGAGCAAGTTAATAACCGACTACGGCATGGTCCTCGTACTGGTACTGCTTGGTGCACTGGTGACCTGGGCTACGTGGGGTGAGCAACATCCGGATGATCCCGGGGCAGGAAAACACCTGGCCAACGGTATCGTCGAATTGCCGGGGGATGACACGCACGTGGCAGTTGTTGTTCGACAGACCAAAAGCGACACCGAGTATGCCGAGGCGATTGCAACTCAACTCAAAGACAAGGGAGTAACTGTTGCTGCAATCATCCAGGCCAGGACGCCACGAGATGCAAGAGTCGAACTGGTGAAACTGGGTGAGCAACAAGTACGGGTGAATGCCATCGCGACGCACCACTTCTGCTTCAGTACGTGGGGTGTATTGCAGCAATCGGCACTCGACGGCCTTGCTGCAAATTATCCATCCCTGAAAGGTGTGAAGCCGTTTAAGCCAGCAAGCCGAATGGGTTCAACATTCCTCTCCAAGAAAAACCTGGTCAGTATCCTGAACCAGAATGCGCCGATCGCGATCATGGCGATCGGCATGACGTTTGTTATCATTACCGCCGGAATCGATTTGTCGGTCGGCAGCCTGATGGCACTCTCTGCTTTGATAACAGCCGTCTCCCTGCGAGACTGGTTTGGTGGTCCGCAAGCATCCTCGCTTGGACTTTACAGCGCGTTTGCTTCCGCGATGCTGGTTTGCACACTGTGTGGTGTGTTTGTTGGCCTGATGGTAACTTCGTTTCAAGTGCCACCGTTCGTGGTGACTTTGGCCCTCATGATGATGGCACGCGGATGTTCGTTCATCCTCGCTGGCGGTGCAGACTCCGTCGACATTCAAGCCAGCGGTGCAGAACTGCTTTATAGCGGCACAATTTTTGGCGTGCCAAACCAAATCGTGCTGATGCTAGTGCTGTTTGTACTGGCGCATGTAGTGATGAGCCATACGGCACTGGGGAGGTACGTGTACGCGGTGGGTGGTAATGCTCAAGCTGCACGGCTGTCCGGGGTTCCAGTCTTCCGGGTGATCATCGTTGTCTATGCGATTTGTGGTGCAGCAGCCGGATTGGCCGGTGTTCTGGACGCCTCGCACTTTACAAGCGGCCGTCCAAAGGCTGGTGAATTTTATGAACTTCAGGTGATCGCAGCTGTCGTCGTTGGCGGCGCGAGCCTCATGGGCGGAGAAGGTAAAATCTTTGGCACGTTCATCGGAGCGATGATCCTTGCTGTGATTCAAAACGGTTTGAATATGCAGGGGGTCGATTCGTATCGTGCAAATGTTGTTTATGGTGCCTTGATTCTGGTCGCCGTGCTGTTGGACCAACTGCGAAACCGGAGTTCGCGCTGGGCGTAAAAAGCATGCAGAAATCCCCAAACCAATATGACTGCTCCGAGCGATGAAACAGGTTCCGGCCGCCCCTCGCCAAATCTACAACCACTTAACCCCATGTCAAACACGAGAGTCGACGCATGAAAATCACCGCCTGTAAGATCTACAAATTCAGCGTGCCCCTCACCAGCCAGTCGATCGACCCTCACACGGGCCACCGGATGTCGAGCACGACCAAGACCTGGCTATTCTTGAAACTGGAAACCGACGCGGGAATCGATGGCTGGGGCGAGGGCTCCGGTGAATGGCTTGTGCCCTCTGTCGACGCTGCGTTACGCGCCTGGTTCCCCCTGCTGATTGATCAGGATCCACTTCAGGCAGAGGCTTTGAGCGAAGATATTACCAACCGCCTGCCGTGGAAAGGCGGTCCCGTGTTCGGCACAGCCATCGCCGCCATCAACATGGCCCTGTACGACATTACCGGCAAAGCCTGGAACGTTCCGGTTCACACCATTCTGGGTGGAAAACGGCGAGACCGAATCCGTGTGTACGACAATGGCGGCGTGTCATTTGAATCCCCTGAACAGGCCGAACAAGCCGCTACCAGGGCACAGGCACAAGGTTACGACGCGGTCAAAGGCAACCCCCTGGAAACGCGTATGAGTCCCATGGACCAGGGGGCCATCGATCACTCGCTGGCTTGTGTGGCCGCTGTACGAGAAGCCCTTGGTCCGCAAGCCGATATCATGCTCGACAGTCATGGCAGTCCGACACCCGAGTTGAGCATCGAATTTGCGAGGCAGGTTGCACCCTATCGTCCGCTCTTTATCGAAGAACCGGTAAAAGTCGGCTCGGTGGAAGCACTGCAAGAGGTGTCCCGAAAAAGTCCTGTACCAATCGCAACGGGTGAAAAGCTTTTCACGATACGTGAATTCAAAGAATTGATCGATTGCAGGGCGTGCGCAGTGCTGCAGCCTGATCTAAATCACTGTTTTGGTATCTCAACGTTGGTCGAAATCGCCAAGCTGGCCAACCATGAGCAATTGCTCATGGCACCACACAACGCCTCGGGCCCAATCAACACCGCCGCCACATTTCACGCCGACGCCGTGATGAACAATTTGCTCATTCAGGAGACCTCCGCGCAATACTTCAGTCTCTTCGATCACTACGTCGATCACGACATGGTGGTGAAGGATGGTTTTGTTCAGCTCTCCGACCGTCCCGGCCTGGGTATCGAAGTCAAAGAAGCCGATGTGGCCCAAGCTCCTTACGAGGAGATGGCCTACCGCCAGTACCTCCACGCCGACGGAAGTTGGAAAGGCTGGTAGGAGTCAATCCTTGATCGCTGATGATTCAAAACCCGAAAGCTCGCCACTGGCAGTCACTAGGAAATGTGCGCCCCCCGGGTTTCGACGTAAACTGCATACAGTGACTGGCTGGCAGGCATGAACAGTCGATTTCGTTTCGTGCCACCGAAACAGACATTTCCGCAAATCTCCGGTAACAGGATCTGACCAATGCGGACCCCTTCTTCCGGTTCGAAAATATGTACGCCGTCGTATCCCGCTCCGACCCAGCCGGCGCTGGCCCAGATGTTGCCATCCTCATCGGCCCGGATACCATCGGCAAAGCCGGCCATTTGTTCACCGTTCAGCTCCAGTGACATGGAAGCAAATTCTCTTCCCCTGGCCAACTTCTTTTCATTGACCACATCCCAGACGCGAATATTTTTGGGAGCGTCACTGTAGTGCGATGACCCGGTGTCAGCCACATAAATTTTTTTGTAGTCGGGCGAAAAGCAAAGCCCATTGGGTTTGAAAATATCGTCCGCCACCAGATAGAGCTTGCCGGTATTTCCATCGATGCGATAAATCGCCTCCTTCTGATAGGGCTGTACCGTGTCCGATTCGGCACGCGCACCTTCATAGTCCATCAGGCCTCCATAACCCGGGTCCGTAAACCAGATGTCACCGTTGGGATGAACCGCACCGTCATTGGGGCCATTTAATGATTTTCCACCGTAGCTGCTGGCTAACACCTGCCGTTTCCCGTCGTGTCCATAACGAGCGACACTGCGAGTCAGGTGTTCGAAAGAAATCTGGCGCCCCTGCCAGTCGAACGTATTTCCATTGCTGTTGTTGGAGGGAAAACGAAATTTACTGACATGTCCGTCTTCCTCCAACCAGCGATGCTGACAATTGTTGGGAATGTCGCTCCACACCAGATAACGGCCCACAGCGTTCCACGCCGGACCCTCGGCCCACAAGGTTCCACGGTGCAGACGCAAAATCGGCGAGTTCCCCAATTTGTATCTCTTGAACCGATCGTCCAGTACCACGACGTCCGGCTCCGGGTAACGGACCGGTTCTGCCTGGGGGCTATAATCCCTGGCCGAAACGGCCGAAGCGGCTGATGCTGTGGCCGAAGCAACCAGGCCGAAAAACGACCGACGGCGCAATTTCCATGGATCGGTAATGTGTTCGGTTTCCGGCAAATCGACATTCGTTTTTTTCGTAAGCTGCTGGCTCATGGAAAATCCTTCGAATAGGGAAGAGTGGAACAACGGGAAAGGAGCGGAGTTTGCAGGCTGGAGGTTGCCTCCGAGTTTATTCCACGGCCGTTCTAAGTTCAAGGATTCGGTGTCAGAAGAAATCGAAGGACCCGGGGCACACAACTTCTTCGTGAGGCTCCGGTTTCTATCCTGATCCCTGCGGTATCTGCTGAAATGCGGCCAATTGGCGACCGCCAGATTTCCACTGAAACACCGAGATGAGAGGCGCAAAAAACGCAGGCGTTCAGGCCACGATGTCTTCGACGACGTCGCCATACAAGTCGGTCAAGCGAAAATCGCGGCCCGAATAGTGATAGGTCAGACGGGTGTGATCCAGGCCCAGCAAATGCAGAATGGTGGCATGCAAATCATGCAAATGCACTTTATTTTCCACGGCTTCATAGCCCAAGGGGTCGGTTTCGCCGTAGCTCAAACCGCCACGGACGCCGCCACCGGCCAACCATACCGTGTAGCCGTCTGCATTGTGGTTGCGACCGTCTTTTCCTCCCCCGTCAAGCGCCTGCTGTTCAGGCTGCCTTCCGAATTCGCCTCCCCACAGAATCAACGTATCCTCCAACATTCCCTGTCGTTCGAGATCCGTCAGAAGCGCAGCCACGGGCCGGTCAATTTCATGGCAGCGGTCCGCCAATAGATCAATCTTTGAGTGGTGGTCCCACCCCGTCAAACTCAATTGAATAAAACGCACACCCGCTTGTGCGAAACGTCGCGCCAGCAAACACTGTCGTCCGAACCCATCGGTGGGACCTTCGCCGATTCCATACATGGCCAGGGTTTCAGGTGACTCACTGGACAGATTCATACTATGCGGAAGCGCTGTCTGCATGCGAACTGCCAACCCGAGGGAATCGATTGCACCTTGCACGTCCTGAACCGCCCGGGTCCGCTCGAGCAATGCCTGGTTGAAACTTTGAATGAGCCTCAATTGTCCCGCGACGACGGGGGCCGGAATGCCCGGAGAACTCACGTTGTCAATGGAAACATCTTTCAGGGATTCTTTAATCCATCCGATGCGTGTTGCCTGATAAGTGCTTGGAAGAAAAGCACTACCGTAGTTGGAAGGACCTCCAAATATCCGCGTGGGATTGATCGTGATGAAACCTGGCAGGGACTCGTTGACGCTTCCCAATCCATACAGCACCCAGGCGCCCATGGACGGACGCGTGGACTGGAAGGCACCCGTGTGGAGCATCGGCACCGCCAAGGGATGAGCCGAGCTCTCGGTGTGCATGCTGCGCACGACACACAGTTTGTCCGCGTGTTGCGCCAAGTGAGGCAACAGTTCTGACGCAATCCACATTCCACTTTCACCCTGCTGCGTGAACTTCCACCGGGGCCCCATCAAGATGGCGCCTTCGTTCTTGCCCTCTTTGCCATGCCGTTTTTTTAACTCGGGTTTGTAGTCGAAAAGATCGTGCTGAGAGGGGCCACCATCCATAAACATGAAGATCACACGCTTGGCACGCGGCTTGAAGTGGGATTTTGGAAGCTCCCGAGTGTTTTCTCTCGCAGCGGCTGACGAGCCACAGAGCGCTGAGAGCGCCAGAGAACCGCAGCCTGCCATCGATCGCTGCATCCAGCCCCGACGCGTTAGAGGCCGTTGAGAAAATTGCATGGGTTAGCTCCCGGCTGACTCATCCACATCGACGAGGTAGCGAAATTCGGCACAACCAAAAAGTGCCCGGAACACAGCCGACCAGGCAATCACCTCTGCCGGCTGTTTTGTTTCAGCACCCGTCTGATCCATCTTTTCTACCTGGCTGACCAATTCCAGAATTCCCGCTATTTCGTCTTCACGCGGCGTCCGTGTGAGTGCCCAGCGATGAGCTGTTGCAGCACGCAAGCGGTTGTTCGCTTGATTCTTACTTAAAAGCCGCTCCGCGGCCAGCTGCGCAAACCGGATGACATCCGGATCGTGCTGCAGGTAGAGGTCCTGGGTCGGCACCGCCGTGGCAGTGCGACTACCGTTGACTAAATTTGGTGAAGGAAAGTCGAACAGTTCAAATATTTTCGGCAAATAGTCACGAACCACCGGCAGGTACACGCTCCGATGGTTGCTGGGTGGTTGCAGTAGATCCAATTCCACGTCACGTACCAGGCGATCTCCCAAACCGGTCACCGTCGAACCGACAGGTGGTGCCAAGTCGAGGCTCCCACTTACCAGCAACATCGAATCCCGAATCGCCTCAACCTGCAGTCTCCGTGGCGACATGCGCCAAAGGTACCGGTTGTCCGCATCCAACTGGTTGCCTGCCTCCGACACCTGGCTACCCAATCGATAAGTACGGCTGCACACGATCGATCGGATCAGACGCTTGTTTGACCAGTCACTGTGCATTTTCCATGCAAGGCGGTCAAGCAATGCGGGATGGCTGGGAGGTTTTCCAAGGGCCCCGAAATTGTCCACCGTCTCCACCAGTCCACGTCCAAATAGATGATGCCAGATACGGTTAACCATGACCCGAGCCGCGAGAGGATTCTGTTTGTGAGTGATCCACCGGGCAAGCTCCAGTCTGCCGCTCTGCCCGTCGGACGGCAAGGCTGCAGTATCGATTGTCAGGCAAGTCAGAAAACCACGGGGAATTTCCTCGCCGACAAGTTCCGTCGGGTTTCCGCCCGAGGCAATCTTGGTACCACTGGGAGCATCGCGATCGCACATCGAAATCGTATACGCTGGTCGCGGTGGGCGAGCCGATTCCAGCTGTTCTTTATGCTCGGTCAGCTCAACATTTTCCGCTTCAATTTTCGCCATCTTGACTCGGATCGAGTCCACCTCTACCTGCTGCCGATCCGAATCACCATCAAGTTCCTGACTTTCTATCTCTGAGAGCCGCTTCCGTTCTTCATCGAGTTGGGTACATTGTTTCTCCAATTCCTCGGCCGCAACCTTAATTTTCTCCTCATGCCGTTCTGCTACGTTGTGCAGTGCCTGGGCACCTGTTCCGATGGGTAGCACTGTGGTGGGATGGTTGCTGTACCTCTGGGAAATAGTCCCGTACAACGGTTGCGAACTATAAAAAATCCCCGCCAGGGAATAATAATCCCGCATGGAAATGGGGTCCATTTTGTGATCGTGACAGCGGGCGCAAGAAACCGTCAGTCCCATTACAGCGCGCATCGTCACATCGATTTGTTCGTCAACAACATCTGCTCGAAATTCGGTTTCATTGGCGTAATGGCGCTTGGGTCCCAACGCAAGAAAGGCAGGAGCAATTTTCAACGCCTTATCCTGGCTATGCTCCTCTTTCGCCAACAAATCACCGGCCAGTTGTTCCTGCAGAAACCGGTCGTAGGGCTTATCAACGTTAAATGCCTCGATCACGTAGTTGCGGTAGGGCCAGGCGTGAGGATAGGTGAAGTTGAACTCTTTGCCGCTGGACTCTGCGAAGCGAGCCACGTCCAGCCAATGGCGTGCCCACTTCTCACCAAACTGCGGAGATGCGAGCAAGCGGTCGACCAAGCGTTGAAATCGATCGGGGCGTTCATCGGCCAGGTAGTCATTCACGTCGGCCGGATCCGGCGGCAGGCCTGTCAAATCGAAAGAGGCGCGGCGGATGATAATCAACGGACCAGCGTCACCGACCGGGGTCAATTCCAGAGCTTCTAAGCGAGCCAGCACGAAAGAATCCAGATCGCTGGTAGGCCAATCGGCCTGCCGAACCGCGGGCACCTCTTCTTGTAGAAGCGGCTGAAGTGACCAGAGTTCTTCCCCGCCAGCCGGAAAAGCTGCTAGCAACAATACTATCGCCGTGAAGTAGCAGGTGGGATAATTCATACCGGTAAGGAGCAAGAATTATAGCTGCGGGGAAGGAGTTGAAATTATAGCCTCGGCACTTACTTGAGTCAAGTTAAAGCGTGCCCCGGTTCAAAGTGATTCTGTCCTCGCTGCACAATGCGTGACACCTGAAAAGTGTTTTACATTTCCTTGTGCCTTCAAGGGCTCGTGTCCAAAATGAGGGATCACAAAGTCAGCTTGTTTTTAAAAAAACGGAACCGCTCTGTCGTAGTTTTTCCTCCGCCCCGGATTCAATCCGTTACCCCCGGCGCGGCTACTATCCGGCCAACAATTTTTTCAACAGAAAAAAAGAAGTGTAGCTTTCTAAACATCGGAACCGTGCAGCGCAAACTTGGTCCGTATTTCCCGACTGGTTCTAAATCTCCGCCACTGTGCACAGATGTGCGCAGATGTGCACAGATAAAATGGTCTCGCGCATTTGTGACTACCACTTGCACGGTCGGGATTTTTCATTCGCCACCATGTCTCGCCCGACTTACTCTGCTAGCCAGATAACTTTCACGTGACGCGGTGGATCAAGAATCGACGTCCACCATGAAATCACGACTCGCCAGCCATCAGGCGACGCAAGAACTGGGCGGTGGCTTGGGCGGACTGTCGGGGTGACTGACCCTCGCAGGCCGATTGGTGGACCGTCACCGTACCCGTGTAAGAGATGCGTCGCAGGCCCTCAAAAACCCGGGGGAAATCGATTCCTCCCGAATCATGAATCTGAATCAGATCAAACGATACGGGGCCGCGGCACCATGTGTCCAACGTCAGCTGTCCACCTGGCCGGATCAATTGGTTCTGAAGATAAACGTTGAAAATCCAGGGACTCAAACGTGCGATAACTTCCGGTCCGTAGGCTTGCCCGCAAGTCTCAAGATTCGCCGGCTCGAAAATCAGTCCGAAGTTGGGCCGGTCAATGCGGCGCAAAGCCTGCTCTATTCCGTCCACTGTTTCGAATAGGCTACGTGTATGGCATTGATGGACAAGCCGAATACCAACAGCAGCCGCCTGGTCTGCGGCCTGCTGTGCGGCTTTAATGTCCTCATCCTCTCTCAGAGCAACCCGAATTAACGGAGCATTCAATCGCTGTGCCAGTTGCAAGTAGGGTGCAATATCCCGCAGGCAGTCCGGTCCCCGTTCGTTGTTGTAGACCACGTCAAAATCTCCCGTCAGCATACTGACGGGGAGCCCGCTTCCTGTCAGAATCCGGCAACCATCAGCAATGGTCATCTCTGACGATTGAACGCCAATCTGTGATGCGCGCATGCAGATTGCGTCGTAGTCACAATCAGAAGCCAGGCGGACCACTTTTTCCAAATTCAGGATTGGAATTTCTTTGGATCCAAAACCTTCGGCAATTCGAACAGATAGTGATAATCGCATGGATCAGAAACCTGCTGTCGACAAGGTCCGGAATTGTGGATCGGGCGCTCGTGTAGCAAACTCGAAATCCCGGCAGCAGCCGAGGCTTTCCACTTGGAACCACAGGAAACAGCCAGACGCCAATACCCCGCGCTCCGTTTTTCAGGACTGAACGGAGAGCGGATTCAAATCAACCGGGAAATTCTCCCACGTCCCAGGCCGTGGTTCCAGGGGGGAGAGACGGACGCTCGCCCCCGACCGGTGAGCCAACATCCGCCCGCTAAGTCATGCGTCCAGCGGCGGCTGGATAAGACATGTAAAACCGTTTTCTGTGGCCGACCGGTACCCTTCATCAGTTTCTCGATCGACCACAAATTCGAGGACCCGTCAGGAAATTGCCGGGACAGAACAATTCGCAACCTCGACCGCGCGACACGCCAAGTTTTCAAAGGGATCCATCCGATTTCCCGGCCGGACCGCAAATCGACTAATCGCGGACCTTCAAAATCTCGTATCGCCGTATGCCGTTGCGCACCAGTCGCAGCAAAATGCCCCCTTCAAAATCGCCGCGTTCCAGCAGCTCGCCAAACTCTTGTGCCGTACCGACGGGGCGATTATCTACTGAAACGATCACATCGCCCGGTCGCACCATCGCACGGGAGGCCAGGCTACCGGGTTCGATCTTCATCACGACAACCCCGTTTTCCACTTGGGTTTTCATGGATCGGGCAAGCTCCGGCGTAAGGGTCTGAACAGTCAATCCTGCATCGGTTGAGGTCTCTTGCTCCCGCTCATCCGAAGAGTCGCTCCCACGACTGGACAGACGAACCAGTTCGTCTTCCAACTCATCCAACACCACGTCGAACATCTCCTCACGGCCATCACGAAAGACACCGATCTGCACGGGAGTCCCCGGCAGGGTGTGGGCAATCGTGTTGCGCAGTGTCCGTACTTCATCTACGGCCGTTCCGTTGACATTTACAATAATGTCACCCGCCTGGATGCCGGCACTTTCGGCCGGAGAGCCCGTCATAACATCGCTCACCAACACTCCCTTGTCCGTGTCAAAATCGAACTGACGAGCCAGGTCACGGTTCAGATCCTGGATGATGACACCCAGCTTTCCACGTTGCACATGCCCATGTTTTACAATGGCACCAGTGTGCCTGCGGACCCAGTTACTCGGTATGGCAAACCCCAGGCCATTGAAACCACCCGAACGGGACGCAATCACGGTGTTAATTCCAATCACCTGGCCTCGTAAATTGACCAGAGGCCCTCCACTGTTACCCGGATTAATGGCGGCGTCGGTCTGGATAAAATTTTCATACTCGGTTACCCCCACGGTGCGCCCTGTCGCGCTGACGATTCCCGCCGTGACGGTTTGTTGATAGTTGAAGGGGCTTCCAATTGCCAATACCCATTGGCCTACAACGACGTCTTCGGAATCACCTAAAGGGGCCGGAGTCAGTCCTTCTGCCTCGATCCTCAAAACTGCAAGATCAGTTCTTCGATCGACACCTACAACCTTGGCATCGAATTGACGACCATCCGCCAAGGTAACGACCACATCGTCCGCATTTCGGACCACGTGATTGTTAGTGACGATGTAGCCATCCTGAGAGATGATAACGCCGGATCCCAACCCTTGACGGTTGAATCCTTCCGGCGGATTCTGAAAATCAAAAAACTTGTCCCAGTCATCCTCATCACCAAAGAATCGACGAAGTTCCTCCGGAATCTCGGGACGTGATTGGCGGGTCGGGTGTATCTTCTGGATACTGCTGATCGTCACCACTGAAGGACCAACAGATTCTGCCACAAATTGAAATGCTTTTGAGAGATCCTCGGCTGTACTCAGAGCCTGCTGCGCCGCCCGAGCACCGTCATCTCGATCCGCGTAAGAAACACCGTTCTCGGACCAGAGGAACAAACCCATTGCACCCACAACCATTCCAAACAACAGCACAACCGTTGTCCCGGATACACAATATGTTCTTTGACGACTGGTCATCATCTGTCTCCTTATGAATTTTCTGCTGTCACTCCCGAGGCACGGGAATTTCGATTTCGAGAACCTGTTCCGGTTCCAATCCATTTCAAGTCTCAGGCTCTATTTTTCCAGTAATGATGGCTTTTGAAAAGATCGTTTGGAGATTGGCGAAGAGCCAGGAAAGGGTCCCATGTCGTGAGCACCACACCGGCAACGAAAAAGGGGGATCCAGTCCCTATTCAAACGGGTTGGGCTGGGGAAAAGCCCTATTGAGCCTACGTAGGTCAAAGCGAATCGGTTCGGAACATCCTGGAATTCTCCCGGTCGGTCGAAACCTGCCGGAGACCGGCTGCCATACCCGGCCGACGACCTCAGAACTGTTGACAGCCGGATTCCCTGCTCATTTCAGGAAATTTCCTGAACGGCCCCCAGGCCCACGGGGTTCCCTGCGGCAGCGCTGACGTCCTTCTCCAAACCGGGAACGCTTGCGAAGTCATCCAGCAAGCTTTAACATTTCCAACATTTCCAATGGAGGACTGCCGTGGATTTCGAGTTCCGTGACATCGCGACCATGATCGACCACGCCCTACTCAACCCCACTCTCACCATGGCCGAATTGGAAGCGGGGTGCCAGTTGGCGGTGGACCATGGCGTGGCGAGCGTCTGTATCATGCCCTACTATTTGAAACGCTGCTCCGACCTTCTGGAGGGAACTCCGGTAAAACCAAGTACGACGATAGGATTTCCGCACGGAAACAGTACGATTCAAACAAAACAATCTGCGGCAGTCCAGGCACTGGAAGATGGCTGCCAGGAGTTGGACATGGTCGTCAATATCAGCCAGGTACTAAGCGGCAATTGGGCTTACGTGCGTCAGGATATTCAAACCATTGTCGAAGTCTCACACGCGGCCGGCCGGAAGGTAAAAGTAATTTTTGAAAACTGTTATCTGCAGGATCAACACAAACGGATGCTCTGCCAGATCTGCAACGAACTCCGTGCGGATTGGGTCAAAACGTCGACAGGTTTTGGAACGGGGGGTGCCATTCTCGAAGACCTGAAATTGATGGTCGAAAATACTGCCGACCACGTCCAGGTCAAGGCAGCGGGAGGTATCGGTGACTTGAAGACGTTATTACAAACCCGAGCATTGGGAGTCACTCGAATTGGTACCAGCCGCACACAGGAACTTCTCCGGGAGTGTCGCCGCCACCTTGAAAGTGCAGCAGGTTGAAAAGCCTGGCATCCGTCCAAGACGCGCCAGGATGGCGAGTAAGGTTACCAAGCGGGGCAGCAGAGGCGAGATGATGTCAGCACCACCTGGTGCAGGCATCTCCGGCAGGCCGGGACGCGCAAAGCCCACGACAACGGACGTGGTGCTACCAACCGAGCAGCAACCTGCCATCTCCGTCAAATTCCAGAGGGATCGGTTCTGCAACGACGCTGACGTCCTGCCGTTCTACGACCTCCCTGACCACCGGCTCTGTGGCGTAGAAAATTTCCAGGCTGAGCGTATCACGGATAAAAATCAGGCGCGGCTGCCCAATACCTCGCCGCGCCAGCAACTGCACCATTTCTTGGATCATTTCACGGTCATCCCGCCATACCAGTGGCAGCTTTCCTCGTTCCAGAAATGTTGACGTAATGATGTTTCTAGCAGTCACCGCCGCATTTATTTTTCCCGCCAGGCGCTGGGTCGTGAAATCAGCGATCCCCACACCGGTTGCATTGCCATCGGTCAAATCAGACACGCCGATCAGAGAAATTTTCGGTCGCGGAAAATCGGGTTCATTTGCGATCACGACACGTCCCACCACGTTCGTGTCGATTCCGGTGCCACTGATCTCTTTTCCCATGCGAGAAATCACCAAGCCGTCGAGTTGTTCGATGGGCAGATCGGCGGCCCAACTCTTGGCCAACTTCAGAAATTCGGACTCGCGTTGCACCATCTCTTCCGGGCTCAGCACGTCCACCTGGGCAAGCTGGTGCTGAGCATCTTCGAGCAAAGCCACTCCGGCCAGAACCTTTCCTGTCCCGAGTAACGCCCGGGCCATGGGAACCAGTGCCTGCCGAAGGCCCACCGTACCCTGCGAATGAAAGACCTGGGCGCCCCGTTCTTTGCCCAGCCCCACAACAAGCATCTTCAGTAAACCGCTTTCGATCGTTCCGGAAAAGTCCGTGTGCGGCTTGATCCGGTTCACCAGAACAATCCCATCCGCTTCGGCAGCCAGGCGATCCATCATCAGGGGCCATGTCCGTCCGGAAACTTCGACCTCGCCGAGTTGAACGGTGTCCATGCTGGAACAGACCGGCGCGCCGACCACCTGCTCGTCGATTCCCAACGCCGCTAACAGTCGCTCCTGGGATGCAGCATTCGCGCCGGCATGGCTGCCCATCGCCGGGACAATGAAAGGTGACGCCCCTTGTTCTCTCAAAAACGACACCAACGTCGCGGTCACTTCAGGTAGTCGGTCGATGCCACGACTTCCAGCGGCAATGGCAATCCGCCGGCCAGGGAGACCCTTGCGCTGATTCCACCAACGTTGCAAACGGTCTACAAGCGTCTGCCGAGGATCGGGCAGTCGTCGGTCGGGAAAAACTCTGCGCAACCGGGTAATCTTCATGTTCATATCGCGACAATCCGTAGCCTGTCCGCCAATGCAAACGCGTAATTTTTATCAGCCTTGTAAACCATTGTTGCACCATCCTGCACCGTTGGCACCTTCGAGACTACCCTGGACCCGGGCTCAAGGCTACCATAAGGACGAATGACTGTTCCAGATGTTGTCTCATCCCTGAAAAAGAAAACCCTCCTGCCCTCATTGGATCCGACTGACGGAAGAGCCGTTGCAGTTGGAAGACAAAGCTTGGTTTCAGACATCCCCTACAACACAGGACCGGCAAATCGCTCCGTTCCTCACAAACGGGTTGTTTTATTTTCGTTCTGATCGTTGTCAGATTCTTCGTGTCGACTGACTGATTCTTTATCATGCCCGATTCGCTAGAACGTGTCTGCCTCTCCGGGGATTACCAGGCCTTCGTCCGTCAGCAACTAGACAACCCGTACGCATTGTACGACCGGTTGCGGAAACTCGATCCCATCCATTGGTGCAAACCGATGCGCTGCTGGTTGCTTACACGCTACTCGGACGTCTTTGCACTGCTGAATGACTCTCGACTCTCGACCAATCGTGGAGGTTTGTACCTGGACCTGCTCACACCCGAAAACCGTCTACTCGCCGGACCACTGGTCAACCACATCAACACCTGGATGTTGACCATGGATGAACCTCGTCGTACCCGTTGTCGACGCCTGGTCAGTCTGGCCTTTACTCCACGCATGATCACGGGACTACGGCCGATGATAGAACGCGTGGTTGGCGAGTTGATTGATCACCTGTCGAAGCAAGGACCGGTTGACTTCATGCGGGAATTCGCTGAAAAATTGCCCGCCTATGTGATCAGCGATATGCTCGGCATTCCACGAGAAGATCGGGACCATTTCCAGGAATGGGCAGTCGCCCTTACCCGCTTCAGTGCTGCCGCAGGCCCAGAATTGAATAACTTTGTCGTCCCGGCATCGACCGGGTTACAGAAACTGATCGAGCTATTTGACCCGCTGATTTCCGAGCGTCGCTTAAAGCCCCAAGATGACCTGATCAGTTCCCTGCTGCTGGTCGAAGAAAATGGTGAACAACTGAGCCAGGAAGAGCTGTTCGCCATGTGCATTTTTTTATTCATTGCCGGGCAGGACACAACCATGGCCCTGCTCGGAAGCAGCGTCTGGTTGCTCAGCCAAGATGCCGAGCAGTTTGCCGAGTTGCGAGCGCAGCCCGCAGGCCTTGTCGAAATGGCGGTCGAGGAGTTCATTCGCTGCGAGTCGCCGGTCCCGCGCGGTGTTCGCCGCGCCAAAAAAACATTCCAGATCGATGGCCGGCAAATCGAACAGGACCAAACCGTCATCCTACTGATCGGCGCGGCCAACCATGATCCTGCCCGGTTTCCCGAGCCGCACCGGCTCGATATCAAGCGAACACCCAATCAGCACGTCGGGTTCGGACGCGGCCCACATTTCTGCATCGGTGCACCGCTCGCCAGGCTCGAGGCTCAAATTGCGCTGCTTGAAATTGCCCGGCGAGTCAGCACGCTGCGACCGCTGACGGACCATCCCCAGTGGACCACGAACATGGGACTTCGTTCACTGGCAGAGCTGCCCCTGGAAATCGACGTCGCCTGACTTCACAAAAAACGACGCGCGGTGATCAAAACGCGGTGATCAAAAGGAGAACTCTTATCCCACAATCGACGCCTGGCAGGCTGCGCTGATCCGTTCCAAGCTTCCCCGGGCAAACGGGGTCTGCCAGACTGGATACATGTCGTGATCGTAAAACTCGGCAGGAGGCAGGTAGCCACACGACCCATTGACTTGTCCGATCACCACTACGGATTTGTCCGGCTCACTCTGCCGCAACCTCTGTTGAAAGATGGAATAGGCTTCGTTGGGCTGTCCCACAAAACTTGCCTCGCCAACTCGCCAGATCCAAACAGGCTGCTGACTGGTGCGACCGTCGCCCAGTTGGCGGCGAATCAACCGTTCTCGCGACAACCGCTCGGCCAGAGCACGGTCCTGGCAGGCTTTTAAGTCTGTCTCAATCTGCGCCAGTGAAGGCAATTTCTTCAATTCCAGTTCCACGTTCAATTGTTGCACCTCGATTTTTGTGGGTACTGCATGGGAGCAACGTTTCCAAATCGCAAGTGGCGCTCCGGATTCCTGCACGCCTTCAAACTGCAAGGCCTTGCCCGATGGCAGCATCCCCTCCAGCGTGGAGAGTGCGGCGAAGCCCAATTCCCGCCCGTTCTTGTCTGCAATTTCAGTGCTTGCATGGTGACATTCCCTGGGTGACAACTCAGCAGAAGCCCCCTGCAAAAAAAGACAGGGACCCGGGTATCGTGTTTGGATCACTTCGCGCATGGATCCCACAAAATCAGGCGAGATCAATCGATTTTCCGCGGCCAGGGTCGTCGGATGACACGCATAGTTGACCAGCGTTGCCAGCGATTCTCCACTCTCTGAAGTCACACAACCCACCAGAAGCGTGTCATCAGGCTGGCCAGCGGGGTGATACCCACACAGAAGGCGGTCAGCGTTCGGATCAGCCAGGTCTCGATCCTGAGCCAATCCGCAACGACCGTAATTCCAGCTGGTCGTCGCCATGGTTGCCCCATCCAATGCCCTTTCCGTGGTCCGCGTCAAGATATCTTGCAACCGGTCCAAATAGGGACCGATCAGATGCCCACCCGGCAGGTCCCGATTTAAACGCACAAGAGAAGGTCCCGCATGAGTGTGTGACGCACAGAGCATCAGGCGTTCGGGCTCTAAATTCAGATTCTCCAGCAGACCACCACGGACGTGCCATTCATCTTCCAGGTCCTGCCACCAACCCAGATCAACGGTGGCCAGTACCAGCGGCGCAGCTCCCGGCTCATCTTGAATTGTCATCACGGCAGCTTCAAGCGGCCGATGGATTCCTTCAGCAACGTCGTGTTGGGCGGCTCCCCAATTCCGGGCATAAATGCCAACCGGGGGCGTGATGTCGTGTCGGGCTACCCCAATCCAACCCCGAAAGGACGGGTGGGAAAATTTTAAATGCTTCGCTTGCATGGCAGCGGTTGCTCCCCGATGATCTGGTCGTTGAACAATCTTTTACACACGGTCCCGTACAACCTTCATGGAAACCGGAAGAAACGGTCGTAATCAGGTACAATCGGACTGTTCCCAGCGGTCTGACAATCACCCATAGTAGTAATCCACTTAGCTAGTTCAAGTCCTCTCGTGACAAAAACAACGACCGGGCAGCACCTGCGGTGCAGCGCGAGCACAGAGCGCCACAGGATGTTTTCGATTCACTACGGTTGCTCTTTTATCGAGGAGAAATTTGTTAGAATCGTTCTTATTACTCATCGTACCAACTCAAACGAGAAAGCCCGCGAAGCTGGTCAGCCTGCAAAATGACGACCAGCAAACGCAGCGGTGAAACCGGAGATGTTTCTATGATTAAAAAGTCCATCGTGTTTTGGAGCCTGCTGTTGACCATGACAACCAGCAAGGTTGTATTCTCTGACCAACCGATCAACCCCAAAAACCCGAATTCGCACCAGCTGCGAACTGCTCCACCGGGTACAAAGCAACCCAAACCCCATTTTTCTCGTCGCAAACCTTATCGAGTTATCTACCAGCAGGATAGCAGTTGGGGCTTGGCCAACGCCGTCGACGTGCAAGACTACCTGCACGGAATGTGTGGCTTTCTGAAAGACACCCACGTCGATGCGCTGTTCTGGCATGACGGCGCGGGGGGCAACACGGCTAATTACGACAGCGACGTACTGGAACTTACCGGAGAACGAATCGGTAAGGTTCACCCCTTCCTGGAGCAATTGATCCGGACGGGAAACGACCCTGCAAAAATCGTTGTCCAGGAGGCCCACCGACATGGTGTGGACATCTTTTACTCGTTCCGCATCAACGACTTGCACGACAGTCTTGGAGACGGAAAAAGTCTTCCGCAACTGATTGCCTCGTTCAAGATAGAACACCCGGATTGGACCATCGGTGCGGGGCAGCCCTACGGCGGCGTTCACCAACTCGACTTCGCGATTCCAGAGGTCAGGGAACTGAAATTTGCCGTCATCGAAGAAGTCTTTCGCAAGTACAACTTCGACGGACTGGAGATCGATTTCATGCGCAGTCCTCCTCACTTTATTCCCGGCACCGAGCCGGAAAACGCCCCGATCCTGACCCAATTCCTGCGGCGGGTGCGGGAACATCTTGTACAGCGCGCGAAGGAGCGTGGCAAACCCATACCGCTGGCCGTCAGAGTCTCGGAGACCCGGGAAGCGTGCCGGTTGGATGGATTCGATGTGAAAACCTGGATTCAGGAGGGACTGGTCGATATCCTCATTCTGGGATCCGGTGCCATTGACATCGAGGTGGAATCTTTCAAACAGCTCGCCGCCAATACGAACACTTTGATCTATCCGTGTCTGTACGGTTGGCCGAGTGGATACATGCCCATCTCGCCCGAGATGACGCGTGGCCTGGCGGTCAATTATTGGCACCAGGGCGCGGACGGAATCTACACGTTCAACTGGAACGCCCACACCTACACCCAGCGGCCTTCCGATAGCCGCTCGGGAGGACACGCAAAGTTTAAACACCAGATGCAGCGACTCCGCGAAATTGATAGTCCGGACGTGATGCGAGGAACAGACAAAGTTTTTGCAGCGGATCGAGGCAGGCCAGGCTGGACGTATCCGCACAACTGGATGCACTGCGTGCTGCCAGTGACCTTTCAGGCAGGCCAAAACAGGGACATATCCGTCCTGGTCGGCGAAGATCTATCCAAACCACCGCAACCTCAACACCTTCACCTGGCCATTGACTGTGCACAAAAACAACTGCCGGGAGTCGACCCTGGAACATGGCAGGAATTTTCCGATGACGATCAGTTCGAAATCAAGTTGAATGGAAAAAAACTATCCAACCTGAAACGCATCGACTCGCGGACCGTGATTCCCCTGAACTCTGAGCAGCTCCTGGTAGGTCGAAACCGTGTGAACATCTCTGCTTCGGCCGGCGAGTTCACCGTCAATGCTGTCGAAATCCAGGTAGTCTACGACTAAAAAGTCTCCCTGTCACGTAATAATGCCCATGCAGGAGGGTGGCCGCCACATGTCAGGGCGGCCTGATTTTAGCGGCGGCAGTCGGGAATCAAATTTGGCCTTGCCTCTAGTCTCTGGTGTTTGAAATTTCAAGACGAACTGATAAATTCGCTCCAGACAGTTTTCCGTAAACAGGTCGAGCACGGCTCGTTAAGAAAACGTATGTCAGAAAATCCGTCCTCTCTGCAACCCGCATCTGCCAATGACTGGGTTGATCGTGAGACCCGAGAATGGACGACTATCAGCCGGCTTTCACCACCACCCCGGAGAGTGTCCTGGCTGATGTGGTTCCGGCTGATGTCATCTCAGTTCAACTGGAATTTCGGGTTTGCCTGCGGTTTTAGCGCGATGGCGATTTTCATCGGGTTGGGCTTCGTTCTGTTTGTCGGTCCCGACATGGGCTCGATCGATGATGAATACTCCTGGATGCCATCCGCCCTCGGGGGGGTGCTGCTGCTTTTGGGAGTCTGCATTGGCAGTGGTGTGGCAGCCATCCTGGTGTCGAGGAGCCGGCAAGTCGCTGGTGTGCTCCGCGGGGGAGAGCCGGTCCAGGGACGTATCACCCGAGTCATGGACCGCGGTACTGGAAAGTACCGGTCCTACCATGACACGTTGGAACAGATGGCCAAGTTCCGAAGCACGGCCGGCTTCAGGGGCATCGTGCTGTCCATCATCGAACATTCCTTGAAGAATTGGGCCGTAAAAATACTCGTCACAGACTCACATGGGCATGATCGAGAATTGGAAGCGCGCATGGACATGGGTCCCCGGTTGACCAAGGGTGTGAAGGATCCGGAAGTTGTGCTGCTGGTCGATCGTCACCAGGGCCACACACGGTGTGTCGCCCTGGAGCAATTTTCCTGGTTGAGCGTCTCAGACTCCGGGAACCTGGTGTATGCCGTAGCCGACGACGCAGCGAAAAACGGCCTAGGTTGGGCACTACTTCGCGCGCTGCTGGTTGTTGTTCCAACGTATTGTGCGGCGGTATGCGGGTTGAAATTCGGACTTATCCCACCGTTTGGTGGAGAAGATGGCTTGGGAGTGCCGGCCCTGTTGGGCGCCTTCATCGTTCCAATGTTTACTTTTACACACGGTGTTGTACCCGTTTTTTTCTATCGTCTTTTTACCGGAGTACTGGACTCGTTCAGCCAAGCAAAGAAAACTGCCACTGATAACCGCTTGCGTTCAATTCCGTTCCTGCCGTTCCTATCCGGTTTCGTCTATCTTCACATGGGGTTTTGGTACGGCGGGCCCATGATTTTACTCGCTGCCCTGACTGGCTGGCTGAGTTTGGCGTGGGGACTTCTTCACGTGTTGCTGGCTGGTCATGGCCGTCGCCGCTGGGTCTTCCTGGAACACGGGTCAACTTCAATGGCTCTGCTACTGTTCGTGGTCTGCTTTTCTGGACGTAATTTGTTTCCCGTCGGCGTGATGGTTGCTTTGTTTCAGGCATTGTTGCTGACACTGGTGGAGTGGAAAGGAAAAGGGTTGTGGATCAAAGCGGAACCGAACGTTGCCAGGCAGAGGCAGATGTAACAGCTTCGCGGACAGGGTGACAGGAATGCAGCTAGAGTCGTTGGCCAGTTTGCACCAAAAGCTGACCAAAACAGCAACTCAGAGACACTGGTCGACCGGGTGACAAATCCTCGAGCAGCCCAGCAGTCAAACGATGTACATTCTGAACCTGTCAAAAGAAACAAGCCGCTGACAAGGACTGTCAACAGCTTGCGGTAAGAGCGGGAGACGGGATTCGAACCCGCGACGTCCAGCTTGGGAAGCTAGCACTCTACCACTGAGTTACTCCCGCAGCACGGTCTACCCGGTAGGAATTCGTGATGTGTGTTTCAAACTCCAGCAAAGCATTCATCAAGTTTTCCGGAGCCAACACGTTCAAACCACTGGATTGTATTCTAACTGCTGCCAGGTTCATGAAGTAGACCCGCAGAAAACTTTCAGGTCGCGAGTTGGCAATCGGCCGGTGACAGTCTTGGACGGGCAATTCGTTCAATAGTGTGGCAGGCAGGTTCAACGTGCAACGCTGTTTCAGTCGGTCCGCACGGTCTTCTTCCAAGCCAGATGGAAGCGGGCCTTTAGCAGGGACAGCTCCGACCGCGACCGCGTCCCGAATCAGACCGCAACTTCCCGCTGCCCACAAACTCCTGCTGGAGGTACCGCGTTTCGACCTGTGCCAAGAAAGGGGGCAGCCCTCTATCCAGGTTTCCGTTCAACAACTTCGGAGCGTCATATGTCACCCCGATTACGGGACCTTGCCGGACCACTACAAGGTCCCGCGAAGAACCGACTGGGTCCAGATTTTCGACCGATTGACGAAAAGGTCGCAGGTCGGTGACAGTCGAAAATTCGGCCACATGCGGGGTTTTTTTCGACTAAAACCTCTTTTTTTTTCAAAAACCGGGATATTTAAGTAATTTGAGATATTTCCCTAGTGAAAAACTTGATCCTTTTAGGACGATCTATTAGATTAAGGCCTATGGAGTTAGGTAAATAGAATGACTTTTTTGATGGCGCGCGTTGGTTGCGCGCTGACATCATTTGCGTGACAGGTACAGTGGTTTTCATCAGGTCGGTGAAACATTTTCCTGCGCGTCGCAGTGGTGCGCCGTTAAACGTTGGACGCAAAAGTGAAAGGAGTAGAACTTATTTTTTGATGGCGCCCGCGTGATGGGCGGTGACATCATTTGCGCGACAGGTGCTGTGTTTTTCACCAGGTTGGTGAAACACGTTCCTGCGTGTCGCGGTGGTGCGCCGTTAAACGTTGGACGCAAGAGTGACAAGAATAACAACTTTGGTGATGGCGCTGGTGCCACTGTGTGGTGGTGCCGAGTCATCGAACGTACTTACGCGATTCCGTGGGAATCGCAGCAAACGGCACAGTTTGTACTAGTTGAATTAACGCTAATGATCACATTTAACATTTGAGGAGCTAATGATGGCACGCTTGACTAACAACACTTTGGCATTGGTTATTGGAATTTCTCTCGCTTTGATTTCCTCTTCGCTCTGCGTCGCCGATACGATCCACATCGAATTCACCGGTGTCGACATTGCTTATAATGGAACAGACATTACCGACGCCGACCCAGCTTTAAATGACCCCGACCCGTTGTCCACTGTTGTACTTTCGGTCGACGACGTAACGACTGGGCCGATTCTAACGAGCGACATTACGCACGACTTGTTGATTCCCGGAGTCGCAGGGATTCCCGTCACTGGTGGTCATGTGACAAGCGCTGGTGGGGGCACGTTAGACATCGGCCTTGGCACCGGTAACTACCTGAATATGAACTTGGCGACCGTCGACGTTAATTTCATCAACATTATTCCCGGCGCAGTGACGTTCGCCTTCGCTGGATCCGTCGCTAGCGTGACTGGCCAGAGCCTGCCGTCTGGGTTGGAAATTGGATCTGACGTGACTGTGTCGATTTCAAGCCAAGTGGATCCCGCGTCGCTCACCGATGATGGAGCAGGTATCGTCACAGGTTTTACATCTGCCGGAACGGGTGAAGTCGGTGGTATTGCTGTTCCCGAACCGACCAGTATCGCTTTGCTACTGCTGGCCATCGCTGGTACGTGCAGCCTGACCGGTCGCCAGAAGTGAACTGCGCTATAGGTGCGCGCGCGCCCGACCGATCGAAAAATGTGATTTGTGACATACGTGCTACCTGACCGATCGAAAGAAGTAAACTGTGACATACGTGCTACCTGACCGATCGAAAAATGTGATCTGCGACAGCTGATTTTAGCGTTAATTTATTGTGCCATGCTGAAAAAGCGGGTGGGAATTGCCAAAGGTTCCCACTCGCTTTTTTTATTGAAAATTGCGGTTCATTGTTATTGTCTGGTTTTGTTCTGCCGAGTTGAGCTAGAGAGTCAGTCATTCAGCATCCAACCTGGAGACACTTTCATCACGAGGGGTTCGGAAGGAGAGGGGGTTCTTTCCCCCACTCTTTAGTGGGGGGGAAAGAACCCCCTCCTATCACCAACCAAGGAGTGAGAATGGATTCCCAACTCAACACTGTCGTAATGGCACAGTATCGCTGCAAGTCAAAGGGCCCACACCGCACCGTCATCAACTCTGGGGGGCACTGCCGCACCTGCCCCGAATTAGAACACGATTTCGTGCTGGTGCGTGACGACGGCCACACGCTGGGTGTACCCATCCGCTGGCTGGCAAACGCTCGTAACCTGTACGAAGGAAGACGATGGGTCGCCATGCTGAAGCGTGATCGATCACTGAACGGTTACCATCAGGTGTGGTAGTGGGTAGCGATGTAGCCATGGGTAACTTTCGGAAGGTGAGCCGAAATCCTAAACCACGACGTTACGCTAGCACCCTGCCACCGACCTGGTCCCCGCAACACGATGGATGCCGTGACAGACTGTTGTTGTGTTTCAACTTCGTAAAGACAACCGACTCGGTGACCCCTGCGAACCGCAAATGGTGTTCTACTGGTCCTGGATCCTTTGAGCCGGACGGATCGGCGCCAGAATATTTGTGTCCGTGTCGTGACCGGGACTGCCAAGGCCGTTTGCTCTGAGTTCGGACCTTGCTTTTTGACCCGTTCTCCGTTACATACCGTCGGCCGTTTTATGCTCGCTCCCTACCGTTGAACCCACGTTGGTTCATTCCGACTGACAATCGTCGTCAGTCGCTAGTGGTCCAAATCTTTTGCCCCGTTCCAAGGAGACACCTTGGCTGTCGTCGTTTTGCTTGCCTGGTTACAAACAGTCCCGGCAGCGCCCGATGTGGCGGTGGTCTGTCCCCGCGAGTTCCGTTCCGCGTTGGAACCCTGGGTAGCACACCGCACCGGCCAGGGACACCAGTTGGAGTTTGTATCCAGCCAAGGCTCAGCCGACCAGATCCGGGCGCGACTTCTCAAATTGGCCCGGACCGGTTCCCTGCGGTTCATTGTGCTCGTCGGCGACGCCGAGCCGGCAGCCGACAAAAGTGCCGCGATCCAAGCCCGCTGTGTACCCACCCACAAGGCGCCCGCAAAGGTCAACGTGCGTTGGGGATCAGAGCCCGAACTCGGAACCGATAATTGGTATGCCGATCTGGATGACGACTGGCTGCCCGACGTGGCAATCGGCCGCATTACGGCCGATACGGAGACGGAACTTGAGCAGGTGGTTGCCAAGACCCTGGCATACGAGCGGTCACCCGACATGGGACATTGGCGACGCAAAATCCATTTTGTTGCCGGTGTGGGAGGTTTTGGACTGCTCGCTGACAAGCTGTTGGAAACGGTCGCCAAGCGTTTCATCACCGAAGGGCTTCCGGCGACTTTTGAAAGCAGCATGACCTATGCCAGTTGGCGGAGCGTTTATTGCCCGAGCCCGCTTGATTTCCAACGTGAAACGTTGAACCGACTGAACAGCGGCTGTTTCGCCTGGATCTACATGGGGCACGGGCACCGCGACCGATTGGATGCCATCCACACGCCCTGGGGATCCGCACCCGTTCTGGAGCTGCAGAACATCGGACAGCTCAACAATTCTCAACAGGTTCCCATCGCCATCTTTTTTTCCTGTTATGCCGGTGCGTTCGACCAGGAAACGGACTGTCTGGCCGAAGAAATGCTCACGCACCAGGGAGCACCCGTGGCAGTCATCTGTGGATCTCGAGTAACGATGCCTTACGCGATGACCGTCTACGGGATCTCGTTGTTGAACGAAATCTTCCGGCAGCAGCGTCCGACGCTGGGAGAGATCCTGCTCCACAGCAAGCGGCAGCTCGGGACGGACCGGGAAGATGAGCAGAGAAAACTTCTGGACTCACTGGCAACAAGCCTCAGTCCTCATTCAGACCTGTCGGCCGAACGGTTGGAACATGTGCAACTGTTCAACCTGCTGGGGGACCCATTGCTGCGGTTGCGTTATCCACAAACGATTGTGGTACAGGCCCCACGACATGCAGAAACAGGAAAGACCATCGAAGTTTCCGGCCAGGCTCCCCTGGGGGGAATTTTGACGGTGGAACTGGCCTGCCGGCGCGATCGCTTGAAATTCGTGCCCGCCGCACGGCGACCGCGGGGAGGCTCGGCGCCCGATTGGCAGGCAATGAACACGACTTACCGACGGGCGAATGACCATGTCTGGGCCAGCGAAACTTGTCATGTCCAGCGGGGACCGTTTCGTATCAAGATCGCAGTTCCCGGCGAGGCACAAGGTCCCAGTCATGTACGCTGTTACCTGGCAGGACCAACGGCCTTTGCAATCGGAGCAGCTGACGTGGATGTGCAGCGGGCCGGTGACAGACCGTCGCTTGCCGCCCAACCGGACAACAAGCCCGCACCACGGTGAAATCACCCGATCAACAAGCGCCCCCCGTGGTCCGGGTTCGATGACGACATCGAGGCTTTTGCTGATCTGTCACATGGTGGGGAGGTATCGATTCCTCCAGGAGCACTCTGCCAGCACACCATCCGCATCCCACTCCGGTCGCCTGTTGCACCGTAAGGCCTGCCAGATCCGGTGTGGCGAGGCGCGGAATCGCCTTTAAATCCGGCACGCACCTCCCGACCATCCCTGGAAAACCAGCGCGTAACCCTTACGGTTCCTAGTAGTTTTTACAGATGGCAACGAAGTCTGATATTTCTCATATTTGAACAAGCACTTTCATTTTCAACTCCCCGCTTTTCAACTCCTCGAAGAAAAGTTTCACCTTGGAAAACAGTTTGTGGAGGTTTTAGATGATGACTGTTTGCCCCGGAACACTGTTAGTAATCGCGGTTCCGTTCTGCCCGATGTTTTTACTGTGCAGAGCAATGCACAAACTGCTGTACCTACTTCGAAGAATATTTTTCAACACTTTAAGAGTCCCTTAAGCCAACGGGGTTGGTCGTTGAAATTTGGCAGGCGTTAATGAAACCACGAAAAACGGGCGGCCCGCCAGGCCGCCCGTGGTGAGCATTCGTGGTTGTGAACTTTGTTCGCTTCTGCCGATGCCTTGGGCCGTGGCCGAGTTTTGCTTGCGATGTCACAGACCGACCGCACTGATGCCGAACATAGCGAGAGATGAGGATTTTTTGCGAACAGAGGTGAATTGCATTTCACCAGCTGTAAAAGCCTGAGGTGCAGTATAAGAATTAACTCCGTCTGATAATTCAAAAGTAATGTTAACGAATCCATCCGTTTTAACAGTCGCCCGGTCAGCTTGAGTAATTATTGCTTCACCGGAATTTGTTAACACATTGTTCTGGTTTCCACTGTAGTCATCATTTGAAAAACTAAACAAATCATTGCTCGTATTACTGTCAAATATTCTCCTCTGAGAATAGCGTTCCATTAACACAAGAGTTCTCTCTGTCACCTTGTTATCATCAAGGCCTCCTGCAATTTTCAATGTGCGTGCGGCGTCCGGTACTGTGTTGGTAGGAGTAACAGGATTTGTATGAGTAATAGTCCCCCACACTTCTCCTGTAGATTTGGGAACTACGTTTATCTCGGTTGCATTAGCAGAGCATGCAAAAAAACATACCGTTTGCACCAACAACCCCGTGACTAACGTCGTTCTCATCGTTTACCTCTTTTCCAAAAAGTACAGGGCGGGCTCAGAAATTCGCTTCAGTCCCCATAGAACTGACCAGTAGAATTGCAGGCAGTTATCGATCCTAAAACGGAAAAAACATCACAAGCGAAGATTCAGACAAACGAGAAACGGGCGCCACGGGACGGCCAACAGGCCGTCCCGCTCTTCGAATCGTTTTCACCCGAATCCCGCGCTGGACAGACGATTCGGGCTGTTTACCAGCGAATCTTCTTCGCGTGACGACGGTGAATTCCATTGAAGGACAGCGGAGTTTTACCTCGACGCCGACTGTAAATCGGTCGATTTGTGCTTGCACCCATCGACGACCGTTTCGTTCCGGTACCGGGGCGAGTCTTCAACGAATAAGAGAGTTCTTGATCTTCATACAACGTTATTGCAGCATTCATGTTTCACTCCCGACTCAATAATTTGTCAAACGTACTTAAACCGAGACTGCACGCGGATCACTGGTTACCAACCAGCAAACGCACAGCTCTTTGATGCGTGGTTAAACCCGCGAGGTATTCACCTCGACCTTCCCGTTCAATCGCTCGACGACACCGCGCGCTTCGTCGCACAATTCTGTGACTGCTCCTTCTTCCGTGACGCCGGCCAAATACAGCCAAACCCCCAGCTGCCTGGCCCAAATTTCTTCCATGGGATCCGCTTGACGACCGCACACCACCAACAGCAAGTCGCGACCTTCTACCGCTAATTGGCGGCAGACATTGCGAAACTCACCATCCGGTGCTGTACCAGTTCCTACCAGGTCGATAAAAATCAACTGGAACCGATGACGTCGAAACTCCTTTAACGCAGAACCAGTGTCGGAACACACAACCGTGCCCCAACCACCATCCAGAGCCGCCTTGCTCAACATTGCCCGTTGTTTCTGGCTGGTCGAAACCACCAAACACCGATGATTCGACGTGACCTTTCGACTTGAAACTACGGGAACACCTTCGACTTGCTCTACCGTCGAAACAAAATCTGGATGTGCCGTACTCATATCTGTCACCTCGCTTGTGCGAGGCCCTCAAAACCTTTCGTGCCCTCTCAGTAAACGCCCCGGGACGTGTTTTTTGAAACTCGCAAGAGTTCCATCAAATCCCCATTCAAAACGTCGATCTCCCGGCAGACGCACAGCGACCTGACAGGCCCTGTTGCCACCGGTACCCACCAGCACCACTTCTCCCAGTGCGCAACTGCGCACGTGGAGCCTTAATGCCGACAAAAAACAAACACTTTCAATCGACAGACGCTGACCACTGACTGGCAGCTTCAACGCCTGTCGCAATGATTCACGAGAACTCCATGCACTCCGCGATCCGGATGCCGCACACCGCGCTGCAAAACGCAACTCGCGGATGGCAAACGCCGTTGTGCCACTCACCGGTTCACAGTTTGAAAAACATTTCCTCGCCTGCCAGGAAACAACGCACACCTGAAGATGCACGTGCCCGACAGGCTCCACGCCACTTGGCTGGGACTACTTAAAAGCAAGCAGTGTGCCAGCAGAGGCTTAAAATGCAGGACTGCTCACAACTCGTTTCGGAACAATGAGTTGATTGAAGAGATGGGGCGATCTGATCAAGATCTGCTCGCCCGGGAACTTCCCTGTTTGGGTGAGAAAAGAACTTTCTTGTCGTCGCAAACTCCAGTTCACAAAGAACTTACACTTGATTTCACCAAGCCAGGGAACCCTCTGCATCGTGGGGAAATGCCTTCTGTCGGACAACAATTGAGGGCGGGACAAACTCAAATTTTTCTTGTTCTGGTCTGCCGGCCTTTTCGAACGATGCTGAAAACAGCGCGC
The DNA here is from genome assembly GCA_002726515.1 of Planctomycetaceae bacterium. Taxonomy (GTDB): domain Bacteria; phylum Planctomycetota; class Planctomycetia; order Pirellulales; family Pirellulaceae. Next base: position 47,548 of record PBTE01000178.1, read on the forward strand.
CGCATCCAAGCAGACCGTGGCGGCTACCAGGAAGGCTTGAGGCGGTGGCTGATCGAGAAGAACGACCAGCCGCAGACGGAGTGCGAATCCTCTTGGCAAAAGTGATGTCGGTCAGTAATCGGAAAACGGCTGTTATTCCCCCATGACTGTGACCACGACTTCGCGCTGTCGAGGCCGAACGTCACATTCTAAATGGAACACTTGTTGCCAAGTCCCCAGAGCCATTTGCCCCTGAATGACAGGAATCGACAGCGCCGGCCCCAGGAGGGTGGCCTGCAAATGAGAATGGCCGTTCCCGTCCTGCCAGGCTCGTTCATGTCCGTAGTCAGGATTGGGTGGGATGAGTTGGTCGAGAATTGCTGGTAAATCTTTTTGCAAACCCGGTTCAAACTCAATCGTACCCACGCTTGCCGTGCTACCTACGTTGAACACCTGAACTGTCCCGTTTTGTATGCCACTTTTCGAAACCACTTGCGCCACGGATTCCGTCAGGTCCTGGCTGTCGCGATGTCCTTGGGTGGTGAGATGAATGCGTTCCTGGTAGACCATGTTGAAGGGATCCTCACGTTAGGAAATTCGAAATTAAACTCAAAAGCCCGTCACTGCGTGAAAAAGATACACACCGATGAGCAGATCGCCCTTCATGATTGTCAGCTGACATCAAACCGTAAAGACGACTTCCAATCATGGAAGATAACATCGAACTTGTGGCCCAGTGGCTCCGGCAATCCACCATGACTGTCGCCTTCACCGGTGCCGGAATCAGCACCGAGAGTGGTATTCCCGATTTTCGCTCACCGGGCGGTGTATGGGCCAAGTATCAACCTGTCTATTTTGACTCTTTTCTCTCCGACGCCGATGCGCGGCTCGAGTACTGGCGTCAGAAAGCGGAGGCACACACTGAAATAGCGCGTGCGGAAGCGAACGATGCACATCGCGTACTCGCAAAATGGGAGGCCAATGGACATTTGCACGGAGTGATCTCTCAGAATATTGACGGACTGCATCAGCTCGCCGGTAGCCACCGTGTTTTGGAACTTCACGGCACAGCGCGACAAGTCAAGTGTCTCGACTGTGGGATGATCTACGAGGCAGATCAACTCGTAGACGAATTCCGGCGTTCCGGTAGCGTACCTCTTTGCGCCGAGTGTGGGGGGCGACTTAAACACGCAACCATATCCTTCGGCCAATCATTGCCCGAGGAGGTACTCAGCGAAGCTACGGCCTGGTGCGAGGGGTGTCAATTGCTGCTTGCAATGGGGTCGTCTTTACAGGTGACACCCGCCGCCAACTTACCGCCTTTGGCCAAACAGACCGGCGCACGAGTGGTTATCATTAATCGTGACACCACGGCATTGGACGAAATGGCAGACGTAGTCATTCGAGGCTCGCTAGCCCGCATACTCGTTAAGATTGACGACCGTATGACAGGCTGATCTCGTTCTTGTTTCGCGGGAGTCTCTACCGTACACTGAGATGTACTGGCGAAATAAAGAACAAATCACGCAGGTGATGATGCACAGCGAAGAAGAAATCTATCAAGAGCACGTTTTGGATCACTCTGACGACCCCTACCATCGCGGGCGTTGCATTGATGCAACACACGCTCACGAGGATGACAATCCACTCTGTGGTGACGTGGTGCGAGTCGAACTGCGCATCCAGGATCAAAGGGTAGCGGAAGCCTGGTTCGACGGGGAGGGTTGTTGCATCAGCCTGGCATCAGCCTCCATGTTGATGGAAGAACTGGAGGGAAAGACCGTCCAGGACGTCCGGAATTTCGGTGCGGAACAAATGCTCAGCCTGTTTCGGGCGAAACTCACGCCCAACCGACAGAAATGCTGCCTGCTCTCCTGGAAAGTCGTCCAGTCGGCACTGTATTCTCCTACCAATGACGCCACTGGCAACGGGGAGACAGGCTGATGCCAGCCGTCGATGCAATCACGCCCATAGATCCCCATGCCTGGCGAACGGATTTCCCCATTCTGGAAACCCGCATTCGTGGCACTTGTCCCCTGATCTATCTGGATAACGCTGCCACCGCCCAGCGGCCTCGGCAGGTCATTCAGGCCATGGTCAGCGCCTACGAAGAACATTATGCAAATGTCCATCGTGGAGTGCACTGGCTGAGCGACCAGAGCACGGATCTTTATGAGAATTCCCGCGAGAAAGTGCGCAGCTTTATCAATGCCGTACATTGCCATGAAGTCATCTTCACGGCGGGCACCACAGCGGCGATCAACCTGGTGGCACGTAGCTGGGGAGACTCGCAGGTGAAAGCCGGTGACGAGATCCTGCTGACCATGATGGAGCATCACTCGAATCTGGTGCCCTGGCAACAGCTCGCCGAGAGAACCGGGTGCACGATCCGGTTCATCCCAGTGAGAGATAATGGCACCCTTGCGCTCGACAATATAGACGAACTTGTCACCGAACGAACAAAAATTGTCGCGATTACGGCCATTTCTAACGTTTTGGGAACCATCAATCCTCTGCAGGAAATCATCTCAAAAGCACATGCCGTCGAGGCAAAAGTCCTGGTCGATGCCGCGCAAAGCGCTCCCCACGAAGTCCTGGACGTACAACAATTGCAGGCTGATTTCGTCGCTTTCAGCGGCCACAAGATGATGGGTCCTTCGGGGATTGGAGTACTGTATGGTCGGGAAACAATTCTGGAACGGATGCCGCCCTTCATGGGCGGTGGAAGCATGATCCGTCGCGTGCGGTTGGACGGATTCGAGTCAGGAGATCTGCCCGCAAAGTTCGAAGCCGGAACCCCACCGATTGTACCGGCCATTGGCCTAGCCAGCGCAATCGAATACTTGAGCCGCATTGGCATCGCAGCGATTCGCGAGCACGAGTCGCTGCTGACTCAACGTACCCATCAATTACTGCAAGAGGTCGATGGTGTTCGCATCCTGGGACCGGGTCCCGCACAAACCGCTGGCATCGTCAGTTTCGTGCTGGATCGAATTCACGCTCATGATGTGGCACAGATTTGCGATCGTCACGGTGTCGCCATTCGGGCAGGCCACCATTGCGCCATGCCGCTTCACAAAGCCCTTGGTGTCAACGCCAGCAATCGAGCCAGTTTCTATTTCTACAATACGCTTGACGAAGTTGATCGTTTAGCAGCAGCATTAAAGGATGCCAAAAAAATTATGCGACGGGCCTGAAGAATGCCTCCCATCAGTTGAACGACGAGATGCCCACGATTAGCAGGTTGCAGACAAAAAACGGACGTTCTTGGGCGTTGTTGACCGACCCCGGATAACAACACCGAGCAAACGCAACAGACCCACCCTGCCGGTCACCGAAAACCATCGTTGCTGAAACAGCCCTTCAATGGACTGGTAACTGAGGCAGGTTACACTATCCACTCAGTCCAGGGGTTCACTGCTATACTGAAAGAGCAGGTCTTCCGACAGACGGCGATCAAACACTCGGCCAAATTCATCCAAGCTTCGTCGCTGGCCGACAGTATGCCAGGCACCCACATCCTTCAGTTCGGGCATGATTTCAACAAGTTGGTCAATCAAACGCTCGGCAAGACGCTCGACCTGTTTTGTCTGGCATTCCTCCCGAATGGCCGCTGCTGTCTTCATCATGCGCACCAACCGCGCCCGCTCCAAAACGGGCCGGGAAAGCGGAGTCTCCCCGTCGATGAGCAGGTCGGCAACTGGAACTCCAAGCAGTTTTTGCCAAGCGTACAGGTCCGAAAGACAGAGATCCGAGGTTTCCTCTTCTTGACGATTTATCTCGCGAAGATTTTTCCCCAACTGCCGTGCAGCGCGACGCGATGAAATGTTCTGTTGCTCGCGCACTTGCCGAATACAGTGCAAAGGCGGGGCTTGTTCATTGTTATTGCGTACAACATTGTCATTCAAAACCTTCGACCCATTTGCATGAGCACCGTTCGAACCATTAGTCGACATGATTTTCTCCTCTCCTATGGCGTCCTTTTAATAAGAATGGCTTTGGAGCCACCAAGTCGTAACGAGATTTTCACTAAAAGAAATCGCAGATCGCTGCCAATTACCTCGAAACACACCGCTAGCGCAATTCACGCGCAATCGGCGTACCAACTTTTGCGGTCGATGCTAACGAATCGACCTGGCTAGCCCTTGGTGCCTATTACTCTATTCCACGGACGATTGAAGAAGACATGAGGCAGAATTCAACGAGTCCTTCTGCCTCGACCATTGAACTAAAACGTTGAAAAGATCTTGCTTCTCTGTATCAGACACCTCACCGCGAATGCGGTTTTGCCCGAAATGTGTCTTCGATGAATCTGACTGGAAATTGATGTGCTTCCTGCCAACCCATCTTGATACCACTAAGTTGACGCTGAACGCTAACTGTCAGCGCAGGAGCATCCTAGAAAAACGATTTCTACGGGGCAAGTAGAGTAATGACCATCGACGACGCCCAAGGGTCATAATTACGGCGTTTAAAGTCACCCCATTGCATCGCACGCGACACAACTTTCAGTGATTTCCAAATCTGGTGAACAACCGTAAGGAACGTGGCACTAAGAAGATAAGCCGTTGAAATTTCTGCAAATCACCTGGTGAAATTAAAGATTGAAAATTTTATCACGATTGGGAATGCGGATTTCCGCAACCTCTGTTCGGACAGTGAAAAATGGGGTAAACCGCACGTTCAGGGACAACCTTCGGCCGAGGTCCGGGGCCGTCACCAACGCGACAGACATTTTGCGCGAGGCTGCCTCGCCGCGAGCGATGCGCCAGACCAGTCACCAGTCCAGTCATAAGAAGATTCGCCGGGGGGGAAACTTCCTCCGGCCGATGCTGGTTGTCAGGTTGGCCAACCTTTAACTGCTGGCAGCCTTCTCCTGTTTCAGCGCGTTGCTCCACTTCAGCAGGCGATGCAGTAAAATGGGGCTCATCGTTTCAGGTTCTTCTAATGCAGCCTGCATTGCCGGTGAAACGTGCTTCTCTGTCATCCGGAGTTCATCAACCAGACCGGCTTGGTAGGCATGCGGGCTTTCCTGAACCACAACAGTTTCCGAGGTCGCATGTTCCAGCCCGGTCTGCACCGCAGCACGATTTCCGCGACTGTCGTGATGACGAACAAATCGGACCTGTGGGTAGGTACGAGTCAATTCGCAAGCGACTTCCTCTGTCCGGTCGGTCGAAGCGTCGTCAACCAGGATTAATTCGAAACGGGCTGCAACGTCGGGGAGTACGTCCAGCATTTGCGACACTTGCTGCTGCAGGGTCGCTTGCGCATTTCTTACGGGCAGAATGACAGAAATGGATTCTTTCACGAGTCGGTGATTCCCCGGGTGTGCGAGCCTCTGATACGCTTCTTCGGCATGCTGGCTGGAGTCGCTGAAATCGACCGCTAGCTGATGCGGATAGACGACTCGTGCGAACCGGGACGATCATTCGGCGTACACGTTTTCAAGAGCGCCGGTTGTAGTGGTACGTTCAGTTGTACGGTGCGTTGTTTTGTTTTTAACGAATTTAAATCCCTACAATTTGCTCGACACGCACGTGAGGGAACTTCGTGGTTTTCCTCAAAACTTACGGCCGACGCTCCCATGGGAGAAATTTGGTCATTGCCGTACTGCTTCATTGTCTGACACCATGTGACTGGTCGGTTTTTCCTTGTAAGACGCTGAATTGCTTGACACGCTGGACAGCGTTTGAACAAGGATCTCAAACGAAAAACAGCACCACTGACTGAAGGGTCTGTTTCGTCGAGACTGACACAGACAGGTAAAACCAATCCATTGAAGTTCCGCGAGCCCGATGCGTGAACTGATTCGTCCGTTTCGAACTCCGGGAGAACATTTCCCAGCCAACCCCTAAGAGTCCGGAGCGGACTTCGAGTAGCCGACTCGCAGATAGCGGACGAGGAGTCCGACCAGAATCAATGCGGCACCCCAAAGTGTCCACCCGGTGGGAGCTTCGTAGTTGGCAGCCTGCCCCCAGGCCAGAAATACCCACAGGGGCAAAAGAACGGGCTCCAGAAGGGTAATGCAGGACGCTTCATGGCCCGGCAAGCGACGCAGACCACGGCTGAACAAGACGTAAGGGATGCCCATTTGAAATATGCCAAATGCGGCTAACATCAGGATTTGCGCAGCGGTCACCTGCACCCCTGCCTTGAGTACCACAGGCGCCAGCACCAGAGCGGTGGCAAACTGATTCAAGCTGACGAGCCAAAACGTGTCGTAATCTTTCAGACCACGGAGCGTTAGAACCACACCTGCGTAGCAAAGGCCGGATGCCAATCCAAACCACACTCCCAGTGGCCGTTCTCCTCGCAATTCAAACGCCAGGATCACCCCGACTCCCGTCAGGCAGAATGCCAGCATCAGTCCGTCCCGCAACTGCACCCGCTCACGCAACCAGACAACACCTCCTAAGAAGACCCACACGGGTGCAGTGTTTTGCAACCAGATTGCTACCGAGGCTTCGCTCAGCGACATGGAACTCAGAAAAGTGACGTTCATCAAGGTGAAGCTGGTGACCATGGGGATCATCATCCAACTCCAGCGCCGTTGACGAATGAATGGCAGAAGAACCAGGCCGGCGAACAGTGCACGCCAGAACGCAAGCAAAATCCCGCGCGTGCTGACGTCCCAGGCATCGAAGATTGGCGCCTTGGCAAAAAAGCCTCCGGAACTCCACATCAAAGCAGCCACGAGGACGTAGAGCTGTCCGTGGAGCCTACTGCTTATTTGATATTTCTCAGGAAACAATGCCATTCAACTGTTGTGCCAATTACTCGCTCCTGCGCCTACCCGAAAACGTTGATGATGTGTAATGAACAACGACTGAAATGCTGTGGAAAATCATTTCACTGCATTGGTCACAAACGGTTTTCCCGTCGCTGATCGCAACCCTTCAGCGAAATGGTAATGGATTTTCAGCGCTGGGAAACCTTCGTCGCTTTGGACTGGCTTCGTTGACTGGTCAACACCCTGTCTGTGATTCATTTTCCTGAGAAAAAGGAGCCTGAACGTTTTCTGTTGTGCGGTAGTTTCAACATCCGATAGCGATTTTCGTTCCCTTCACGACGATCGAATTCGGCACCTGACCCGCCGTTGACAAATTCCTTGTTTTCCTCCAGAGTGTTGCCATGGCAAGACAAGGAAGAATGGCTTACGACTGCGTCGTGATCGGGGGCGGACACAATGGACTGGTTACCGCCGCCTACCTTGCCAAATCAGGTAAATCGGTGTGCGTACTGGAACGCCGCCATGTGTTGGGCGGTTGTGCTACAACTGAAGAACTCTGGCCAGGCTACAAGGTTTCTGTCGCGGCCTACGTCATCAGTCTGCTCCTGCCCCAGATCATTCGTGATTTGCGTCTGAAACCGTACGGACTGAAAATTCTTCCGAGGAACCCTTCCTCTTTCACACCCCTGTTAGATGGGCGTAGCCTTTTGCTGGGATGTGAGGCGCGTGCCAACCAAGCGGAAATCGCCAAGTTCAGCCGGTCCGATGCGGAAGCCTACCCCCGCTATGAATCACTGCTGGAACGGATCGCCAAGGTGCTCGAACCCGTCTTGGAACAATCTGCGCCTGACCCGCTGCCACTGCCCAAAACCTGGCGCAAGATCGGAGTCGGCAAAAAGATGCGCGACGCCCGCAAACTTCTTAACGCTTACCAGGCGCTAAGTAGCCTGGGAGAAGACTTGCCACAGGCGTTGGAGCTGCTGACCGGCGCCGCTCGCCCAATCCTGGAACGCTGGTTTGAGGCGGAGGTATTGAAGGCGACACTGGCGACCGATGCGGTGATCGGATCGTTTGCATCGATTTCGTCGCCGGGGACCGCTTATGTCCTGCTACACCACGTCATGGGTACCGCCGGAGGAGCACGAGGCGTATGGGGTTACGTGCAAGGCGGAATGGGAGGACTGGCAGACGCACTGGAACATGCCTGCCATGATCTACGTGTCGATATCCGCCGAGAAGCCGAAGTGAGCAGGATTGTCACGCGTCGGAATCAGACGGTGGGCGTACTTTTGGCCGATGGCAGCCACCTGGATTGCAAAGTGGTAGCCTCCAGTGTCGATGCCCACCTGACCTTTGAAAAATTTATCGAAGCCCAGGACCTTCCGCAGTACTTTCGCGATGCTGTCTCTCGCATTGACTACAGCTCGGCCTCGGCAAAAATCAATCTTGCCCTTGCCGAAACGCCTAATTTCAGCTGCGCCCCAAGCAATGAGGTTGCCCCGCACCACGCTGGTACGATCCACATTTCACCGACGCTCGACTACATCGAACGGGCGTTTGATGATGCAAAATACGGTCGTCCCAGCAAAGAACCGGTCCTGGAAATCACACTACCCAGCAGCGTGGACCCCACCCTTGCTCCCCCGGGACATCACGTGATGTCGATGTTTGTCCAGTTCGCTCCGTATCAACTGGCCCAGGGTGGCTGGGACGACATGAAAGAGGACTTCGCGGATCGTTGCATCGCTCTCCTGGCACGTTACGCTCCCAATGTGCCCGACGCGATCGTTCATCGCCAGATTCTTACTCCACTTGATCTGGAGAGAACTTTTGGCATGAAAGGAGGAAATATCATGCAGGGCGCAATGGGACTCGACCAGCTCTACGCCCAGCGTCCGATTGCAGGTTGGGCAGATCACCGTACGCCCATCAAAGGACTCTATCTTTGCGGCGCAGCCAGTCACCCTGGGGGTGGCGTTATGGGGGCTTGCGGCAAGAACGCAGCCGACGAAATTTTACGCGATTACGGGAGTCGAGAAGCCTGGTAGGCTGACGGGATCCGTTGCGAGGACTCGCCACCCATACCCTTTACTGACCGGTCGCCTTACTGACCGATCGCCTTGCGATAGCAAAAGTCGAAAAGGAGTTGCCATTCCAATGTTGCCACGTCGCGCGCCAAATTTCCAGAGTCCGAGTGACCACCGGCAACTGCCTGACAGAGATCTACAAAGGCGAAAGGGTCCCAAACGGTCTGAGCAGCCAGGAATTGAGAATGGGAATCGATGGGGTTCTGCTGGGCCAACTGACGAGCGGATTCGCACAACTGGGCATGAATTTCATGCTTTGGCACCTTACGGCACCAGTATTTGGAATTGGAATAATCTGGCTCGCGACGGTGCATGATGGCGTGCCAGTAGCTGCCGGTGGCGGTGTCGATCTGCTGGCTCAAAACGTGTGATTTGTCCAGGAAGTCATGGAACAGCCACAAACCGGAGATGCAGCAACGCACCATGTCGAAATCTACGATGGTCTGCTGCCCAATCAGTGCTTCTGCATCCAGGTTCCCCAGCGCTGCAGCCATGGATTGATTGGGCAAACCGGGTCCTAGACCACACTGTCGATCCGGTTGATAGATTTGCTCCACGGATGGACCATAACCACGAAATTCGAACGAGAACATCGATCGGTTTCTCCCACTTCCGATTCATCTGGTCCAGACGCAGAATAAAACCGGAATTGTTGTTGTCGAGCCGAATGAAGGATTTGACGGGTGAAAAGCGGACCGGCAGTATCGAGGTCTCCACAACGGGGCTGGACCCTCGCCCTCCCGTCCCGGTTTTTCCACGAGCTTCCCCAAACTTAAACAACAATCAACAATTCTGTCCAGCATGAAAATGGCTATTCTTCCCGGAGAGAGGCTGCTAAACTGGGTCGCACTGGTCCACCGCACACACAACTCGTCGACCGAAATTCCATGAGCCCCGACCCTCCCCCACCCGAATCCAATCCGGACACATCAAACCCTGCGGAACTGACGCACTCGACTCCTGCCGAAAAACGTCCGATTAAGATCGGTTCCCAACGGAAAGAAGCAGTCGAGGAAACACCGGCAAGCCCCGAGAAAGCTTCGCAGCAGGGGTCCTCCGAAGATCCCCCAGACAAGCCGGCAGCCGTCCCTGCAGAGGAGCTCGAATCTTATTTTCCTACTCCGGAGATCAAGCAGATGACTCCTGATCTGGAAGATGAAATCAGCCAGGCATTGGGTGGCAAGAGCCTGGAGGACCTGTTGGATGAGGAAACCGGTGCAACTCGCACGCCCGTCCTGGAACCCGAATCGCGTCTTTCGGCAAACGTCGTCAAAATCCATCGCGGAGATGTCTTCTTTTCGCTGGGTGGGCGCGACGAAGGTGTTGTGCCACTCAAGAATTTTGCCGAGGCTCCGGAAATTGGCAGCTCGGTGGAAGTCATTGTGGTCGGCTTGAATCAGTTGGAAGGCCTCTACACACTGACAATACCTGGTGCGGCCATCGACGTGGGTGACTGGTCCGACCTCTCGGAGGGCATGGTCGTCGAGGTTTTGGTGACCGGCCATAACAAAGGTGGACTCGAGTGCGAAGTCAACCACCTGCGCGGGTTCATGCCCGCCAGCCAGATCTCGACCTTTCGGGTGGAGGACTTCGAACAGTTTGTCGGACAAAAGTTGCAGTGCGTTGTCACGGAAGCCAATCCCGAACGACGTAATTTAGTCGTGAGCCAACGTGCAGTCCTGGAACGCGAACAGGAATCCTCCCGGAAGAAATTGTTAGAGGAACTTGAAGTCGGCCAGATGCGAGAAGGTGTCGTGGCGCGACTGCAGGACTTTGGCGCCTTCGTCAACCTGGGAGGCGTCGACGGCCTGATCCACATCAGCAAAATGAGCTGGGATCGTGTCAATCACCCCAGTGAGGTGCTGACCGAGGGCCAGACGATCCAGGTCAAGATCGACAAGATCGACAGCACCACAGGCAAGATCGGATTGTCGTACCGTGACACCACCACCAACCCGTGGGACGAGGTTGAAACAAACTTCTCGGGGGGATCGATTGTCACGGGTACGGTGACTCGCGTGGCCGCTTTCGGCGCTTTTGTACGCCTGGCACCGGGAATCGAAGGCCTGATTCACATTTCCGAATTGGCTCACCACCGGGTACACAAGGTCGACAGTGTGGTGGAGCAGGGGCAGGAGGTCGAAGTCAAGGTATTGTCGGTCGATCGCTCCTCGCAACGCATTGGCCTGTCACTCAAGGCCCTGGCCAATCCGTTGTCATCTTCTTCGGCAGCCGGTACCGACGAGGATTCCGAGGAAGATGCCCAGTCGTCTGCAGTGCCCAAATTTCAAGGCGAACTCAAAGGCGGTACCAACCGTTCATCGGGTGGCGAGCAATTTGGACTGGATTGGTAGCCCGCAATCGTGACGGCGCCGGAAAGACAAAGGGCTGTAAATGCAGCAGCGCTGGCTGTTACCAATTCCGAGGCCTCGCGAGCCAGACCGGTGAACTGCTTTTCATCTCTTGGCAAGCACCAGTTAACACCAGAGGTTGGCTGCCACCTGTTTTTAGGCGCAGCGGCTCCGCCTTGTCACTCCCTCAAATACCCGGCACTGGATTGAAAGTACTTCTGCCGCCGGCCCGCCGAAATCTCGGTGACTTCGTCCTGCTGCCGCTGCAGGTCGGCCAGATTGGCCTGGCAAATTCGACAGCCAATCTTTTCCAAATGGAATTTAACATAGCTGTGCTGGTCGTCTGGCATCGCACCCAGCAGGTAGCTTCCCAACTGCTCACGATCCGGACAACTGAGGTGACCGCGACGCCAAATCTCACCAACCGAATGGACCCCTGCATCACGCTGCCCATTCAACATTGCCAACACCTCCAGCAACTTGGGGTCGTCGCGCAGGGCGTTCTCGATCTGTGCCATTTTTTCGGCCGCCAGATCTTCATCCAGGTACGCCTCGAGTTCAGATTGAGTCAAACGTGGACGCATGGCAATGCTGTGGATTTGAATGCATGTTCCGGGAACCCGTGTTGACAACGTGGGCCAAAATGGCAGGACACGAGATCAATAATCATTCTAAAAAAACCTCAACTCTATTTTGGTCGCCTGCTGGAAAGATCCACACGTGGCGAGTGCTACTTTCCTCGATCCTGAAACCTACGGCACCTCTGATTTCATTCCTGCGGAAAGATTTGATTATTCTCACCGTGATCACTCGTACAATTCGGGGAACACCTCTTGAGACAAGGATTGTTTTTTCACGGCGGTTCTCAATTGCGTCAGAAAATCAAATTTAAAATTGGCCACCTGCTGTTCACTGATTCCCAGATCGCTGGCAACCTCTTTGTTGGCCCAACCACGCACAAATAGCGATTCAACGCACATCAGTTTCGTCCAATCACCACGCTGCCGCCAACGATCGACCTGTTCCGAGATTGCCCGGGCCAAGGCGTCTGCCTCGATATCCCGACGTTCATCACTCCGCGCAACACTGCTGGCTGGCCGGGATTTTCCGGGTATGTCCCAGTTGCCACCGCTACCGGTGGAACCACCAGAAAGAGGAAGCGTCGGCCGACGACCTTCGCGACGTAGATGGTCGGTCAGCTTGTGCGCACAAATGGCAAACAGATAAGCTTCCAGGGAACGCTTGAAGTCATAGTTGGGAAGACTGTTCAAAAATCCGATGAACGTCTCCTGCACGACATCTTCACTGGGCGCTCGACGACCTAAACGACTTTCCGCGAACGCCAACAACCTGCCCTCGTAGCGAGCGATCAGATCATTCCACGCGTCGGTGTCTGCCTTCCGAATGCGTTCCACCAGAAGCGTATCGACTTGCCGAGATGACTTCATGGCATCAACCTGGCACTAGGTCAAAATTGACTTCAGCACCCCATTGGAATGCTTGGCACCGAAAAAAACATCAATCCTGCCGGCTAGCGAATCTTTATCTCCGCGGACCGCTGGACGACCTTCCCACAACAACTCTCCGGCGCCAACACAGCAAAAGTATTTTCAGATCCAGAGAATCCACCAGCGAGAGACTCCCACACCTGCTGCACATAACGTCAGTATTATCCCCACAACGCACAACTGCAATCGTCCCGAATGGCAACCAAGGGTCATCGCATCCACTTTCAGGTAGCCAAAGGTCGTTGCCAACAGCAGCAGAATACTACTTGAGCCGAATGCTACCTGCAGCAGGCGTGCTTTGCGCTGAACATTTTTCCAGCGTGAGTCAACTTCATCCAGAAAAGGCTGGTCATGTTCAAATCGCAAGACAGTCGCGAGATGACACCTCTCGCCAGAGGGCGTATCAACAAACTCAGGTTCTGTGACTTCATACGGCAGATGAGACCTCACAAAATCAGCATCAATCTGCAGAAGTCGCCCTATATCGTCACGACCGAATTTCTCAGCAATGTATTGATTCGTTACAACCACAACCTTTTGGTCCAGCTCCTGCTGACAATCTTTGATCGTTAAGTGGGGTCCGGCAAAGAGTTTCCAACCACCGCCGTCGGGCAGAGGAGTTGAGCCGGAATCAAAGCTGCCCAGGGGCTGCAAATCCAACTGGGACTCGGTCGCTTCGGCTTGCAACAAACCGGCCGACCCAACTATCAACAGCAGAAGAGAGAGGCGGCGGATCGCCACCAACGTGGCCCGTCTCCTGCTAATTCGATATGCGCAAGAAATCCTCTGCAGCCAGTCCTGGAAAAACCAGCTCCGGCCCGCCATCGCCATCCTTGTTGGTCCCAGATTCGTGAATGATGAAAAGCTCATTCCATACCTCAGTTCCATCCTCCAATTGATCAACTTCTGGAAGACTAATCAGACTCCCCGAGCCACATCAAACGTAGCTCCGTTGCGACTCGCGAATTCGGGCCCGTTCGCTCGAATCGATCCAGGGCGCAGCCAACTGTACGGCAATTGCAATCATACCGGTTATCAACAAACCTCTGGGAAAAGGAAAGAATAAATGCAAGAGCAACGCCCAAAACACCGCTCCGGCCGTCCTCCAAAAACTTAATCTTGTGGTGCGCATGGGGTCGGCACCTTTCCAAAAACGCAACACCACGAACAAACCGGCAAAATATCCCAGGTAGGCCAACAGCTGTGGGGACCCATCCGGTGCGTAAACACTGGACGGATAACTGCCACTGATTTCTGATAGTCCCGATATCAAGTAAGTCGGTTCCACCAACAACCAGTTGGACAGGCCAAAGGAAACCGCTCCCACTCCTAGCCCCATGACCAACATGGCAAAACGCCGCAAGGCCGCATCCGGCTTGCGACCCTCCCAGAATTTGTGAGCAATTAAAACCGTCCATGCACCAATCAGGCTGGAGCAAGTGATCCAGGCATAGGTCGAAGCCCAAATGGGCACTGATCCGGTCAGGTCATAGTTTCCCATGACAACACCAAGGATCAGAGATACTACTCCCAAAACCACCATAACGAGCGCACTCATCAGCAACGAACCGACGAGTTCGACGGTGCGTTGCTGCAATGTTTTTTCACGCAACACCTGATAGCCAAGTTCCTGCCAACTCAAGTAACGCTTTCTTCTCACCCTGCGCGTCTTGGTGGGAGCCGCCTCATGATTTCCGCCTCCAGGTGCTGCGGGCGAGCGGGTATCAGGAGCGGACGAGGGCATCAGCGCACGAACTTCCAAGTACCCCAGGTAACAGAGTCCTGACATGATTGATAAAAACAACAACAACGGGGAATTGCTAACAAAAAAAGCAACGACAACCACCACCAAAATAACCTTCAAAGGCGCCGAAAACTTCGATGGCGACTCCCCCCGGTTCCCCTTCCGTCGGTAACCGACTGCGTTGCCCACGGACTCCTCAGACGGTACCAGCACAGCCTTTGCTGAAGTTGAAACGCCTAACCTGACAGTTTCCGCAATAGTCTCCCGCTCTTGTCCCTCGTCGACAATGGGAAAAGCGTCTCGAGCTTTCACATGCTGTATCGAGGGTACCGGTTGGGTCTTTGACAATTCAATTCCTAAAGGTGCAACCATCTGCCCCACGGTCGAGTAACGATTGGCCGGATCTTTACTGAGTGCCTTGGCAACGACTTCTCTGTACGGCGCGGACAACGGACTCAGATCCGGTGCATCCGTCAGGTGTTTCATGATGATTTCCTGACCGGTTTCGCCATCGAACGGCACGTCACCCGTCAGCATCTCGTACAACACTACTCCCAACGCATAGACGTCAATCTCTTTCCCGTAGCTCCCTTTGCCTATTTCTGGGGCCATGTAATGGAACGTTCCTACACTCTCTGTTTGACCACTGCGTCGGCTCACGGAAATGAATTTGGAGAGACCGTAATCACCAATTTTTACCAGTCCTTCGTCTAGAAAAATATTACCGGGCTTCAGATCGCGGTGCACAATACCGTGGTCATGCAAGTACGCGGTTCCGGCTGCGATTCCCGAGATCCAACTACGGACAAGTTCGTCGGGCATACCTTGAGGATGGGATTCAATAACGTCTTTAAGCGATTCTCCCGTGACATATTCCATTACAACCCAACCCGATTCCTGCTCGTCGTACCGGATATTGAATAACGAAACCAGGTTGGGATGCTTTAAATTAAGACACTGACTGACGCCGCGCAACTCAACATCACGATTTCGTTGAATATGCTTCAGGGCAACTTCTTTACCGGTGTCACTGACCGCAAAGTAGACCTCTCCAAAACCACCAACTCCAATCCCGCGCTTGATCGTATATCCTTCCAAGGGACGTGAGCCGCTCGTGTGTGTAAATTTCATGACTCCAACCTGGGGCTGTTCGCTCAGATTCAAATCAACGGTCTTTTTGTTGACAATCAGATCAGACTCTGACTTTAGAGTAGCGGTTCGTTCGTGCATCTGTCCAGCTTTCAACACCGCCGGTGGGGATGGAAAAACCGGCTCACACTTGCACTCCCCATTCTAAACAACTTGTCTCATTAATACGGGAGACCTTCGTTTTTCCGGCCTACCCCTTCGTCATCCGCCTTCCCACCAGTGATCGCATGTCAGCAGCTCAAATCATTTTACCGCTATTCCCCTAGACCCGCTCCAAGCTGAGAGCAAACTCGCTTCCCGAGACATGTGAATTCCACCCCAATTTGCCCCGTCTATCATGCACACGATCGTCAATTTCAATGGGCTCCGAAGCCCGACAGAACAAGTCATCAGCATGTCTGTACAAAACAACGTCCTGCGTCCAATCCTGGCAAACGATGTGATTTTTCATGCGCGGCCCCAGGACACAAGACTCAGCCATCAAGAGAACGGCATCGGCTGACGGCTGCGTACGATGGCTGCTCTTAAAATCCAGCCGGGCCGTAGCACTTAACGCGTGCGACTTGCGAAACGTGAGTTCCACATTGGACCCCAGTAGGATTTCCATGCCATCGGTGAGCAGTGCTCGCTTGCTGATCTTTTTCCCATTCAGGCAAACCTGTTGTGTCGGTTCGATCACGTACTGGCCATCTTCCCGCCAGATCTTGGCGTGACGACGTGATAAGTCTCCGAAAACAGGGATATCAACAGTCGTTCCGGGCACAGCCTGGCCCAGTGCAATCTGCTCCCCTGTGCAAACAAGAAATCCACCGACAGCATCCACCCAAAGCAAAAAACGCGGATAGGAGTCTTCCACTATCACAGTCTCTTCCTCATTTTTCTTATGCCCGCAACAACCCGGCCAGCAAACCAGCCGGGTTGCTATCCTGCACCCAGCCCTAGTGGAGCGACAGTTGGGATGCTAAAGATTCCGTGGCGATTGAAGCATCACCTTCTTCTTCTATCCCGTCGGTCGTAAAATATTCGGTGATCTGATCCGAAATGTCTTCCATTTCTTCGGGCAGTTCCAAGGGGATGCGGGCGTGGAAATCCGTCTGGACATCCAGCAGTCGTGCGCTCACCTCGATGCGCGTGTTGATGTCATTGATCAACTCCTTGGTGCGCGACAGATGGCTGTCGTCGAAATCAAACTCGCTCGTCGTCTGGGCAACCTCAACCATTTTCAGCCGGGCCTCCAGATTCTCCACATCCACCTCCAGTTGCTGCTTGGCGGCCAGCATACTGTTCAATTTCTCTCTGGCTGCAGCCAGGGTCCGCTGGCGTGCATCCAAGACTTTACGCAGGTTAAACGAGGTCTCATCGGCTTTCTTGTAATGTTTAAAACGGTTGGCCAAATCGACATTTACGCGGTGAACCGGATAGTTGCGATTGCCAAACTCAAGAGTTTGTGCTCCTGGATTTTGATCCAGGACCGCCTTCATGCGTAAAATCTCTTCACGGTCACGAGACAGGGTTTTGTCGGCCTGAACGACACGTTTTTCAAACTGCTGCACTTGAATTTCTTCCTTTGCGATCAACTGCATGTTGTGCCGGATTTCCGGAGCCAGGTCTTTGATCATCTGCCTGGCACGGTCGAGTTCATACCCGATCGAGACGTTGTTCTTGACCGTTTCCGAAACTTTGTTGACTGTCGTCTTCACATAACTCATGGCGTTCCTCCCAAAGCAGAGTCCCAAGAGCAGTGTCCCAGCCGTAGCTAAAAACAAACCTTTTTTCAACATCGTAAAAACCTCCCTAGCATGGCGAGTGTGGTGAAAACAAGCCCCTGAGGACTGTTTTGGACGTTCCCCAGACACCGACCCCGGTGTCACGTCCTGCTTGCTATTCGCCCGCTGGAACCGGTTATTGCTCGCCGTCGAAAAAAAATTCGATATTCAATCGCCAAACGCCCCATGTTTCAACCTCGTACCGTTCTTGACTGCCATGCCTCATTTCTGAAACACACCGGAACCAGTTCTGGAAACCAGCGGCTGCCCTAATTGTTTGCTACCAGAGTCTTTACGCCAGAATCCCAAGAATAGCGGGCAGCGTGGCACAAGCGTTGCAATGAAGAAGGAGGCCCGCTTGTTCCTGCAAAGCCGTACCGCTTTGTCAGGTTTGGGCAAACGACCCGTGGAAAGGCCAAAAGAATTCGCCGCAGGCTTAGAAATCTGTTGCCAACGCAAGCCTGGCTCGTGAAACAAGACCTCCGTGACTAGAAAGGATCAGGCGATGCCTCAACCGCCTTCTTCCAGAAATCATCAGGAAAAACTTTCTTTCGGTCCCCATCAAGTCACGTCCGGGCACTCGGCCGAGCATAACCCGCTGGATGAGGCAACTTGCGCAAAACTCTCTCAATGGATCGACCTGGAACTGGAACGCCTTGAGACCAGGTTCGCTAAATTCAGTACGCAGCATTCGCTGGATCAGGCACTTTCTTTGCTCCGCTAGAACTGCCCCGGACCGTCGGACTGGGCATCGCGGTTGACCACGCGACGATTTAAGGCAAAATCAGGCATGCGGTCTTTGATGCGCGGATCGTGGGTTGTTGTGGCCCTGCGGCAGCGGCTTCATGTCCCGCGAGCCCCCGGTTTCCTTATTGTTTCGCCACCACTCGGACAAGAGCTTTGATTATAACGATCGATGGTCCGGCAGGAGCGGGAAAATCGAGTGCTGCCAAAGCACTTGCCCAGCAACTTGGATTTCGATTTCTCGACACGGGTGCCATGTACCGCAGTGTGGCACTGGCTGCGTTGCGAAGCGGGTTGTCATGGGACGATACGACGGGCCTTGCCGAACTGGCCAAGACTCTCCAGATCGATTTAGACGGAGACCGTACCCTGCTCAACGGCGAAGATGTGAGCCAGGCCATTCGAACGGCAGAAGTGACCGACGCTGTGCGCTATGTGGCAGACAACCCTCAAATCCGACAAACCCTGGTTGAACTGCAACAAAACACGGCCCTGGAGTCCGACTTCGTGACGGAAGGACGTGATCAAGGAACCATCGCATTTCCGCGGGCAGAATGCAAAATCTTCCTGACGGCCTCTCCCGCCGAGCGGGCCAAAAGACGTCAGATCGAGCACCACAGAAGGGGCGAAGATTTAAGTTTTGAAACGGTACTGGAACGTCAAAACGCCAGGGACCAGCGGGACAAACAACGCACCATTGGGCGACTGGTTCCTGCCGCGGATGCCTTTGAAGTTTCGACCGACGGTTTATCCCCTCAGGAAGTTGTCGAGCGGTTGAAGGTAATTGTCAGCCAGTGCCGTTCATAGTTGTCGTCTAAGAACCGGTCGGTAATGGGTCCCGTGACGGCTTGCCGTGTACTATCCAAGACAAAAATGTGTCTGAAAATTTATCGTGGGCCGAATCGTCGCTCAGATGGCTGGCACTAGATACGAGAACTTCCAGACAGCCAGGAGCCCGAAGGGATCATTTCCTTCCCCCAGTTCCCAAAGGCCGTCGTTGGTCGATACGGGTTCGTCCGGCATTTTACCTGCCTGCTGAAGACATCCCGAACCGGCGCAGACGCAGTGCAACGCGAGTACTGTTGAATCCACGGCCACTACCAATGGAGTCGGACCAGTCGTGATCTTGACCACGAAACCTGCTTCGCCGCAGACCAGCCATAAGGTTACTGGGAGTTCAAGTTTGTCCGCACCAGTTTCCGTCTTGTGCTTGTTGCCGTTGAAAAATTCTGCTAAATTTGCCGGATTGTGCTTGATACTTGGGATATCGTGCGCCGCGGGGGTGCCGAGGTATGTTAAGCCGCAGAACCTAGACGTTTGTCGTTTACATCACTCAACTATAAATATGGTCAATCGAAACCTCATCCGGAATTTGGAAAGCGAATCTGATTGGGAACAGGAACTTAGTGAGGCTCTCTCGGGAGTCGCCGAGACGGGCCTCGCAACAATCGAAGCGGAACACGCAATCGACGTCAACAAGATCGTTGATGGACGTGTCATTCGAGTCGATGACGAGCAGGTGTTGGTCGACATCGGTTACAAAAGCGAAGGCACCATTCCGCTGCGCGAGTGGGAAGAAGATGAAGAGGCGCCCCAAGAGGGCGATTTGGTCCAGGTCCTGGTGGAAGAGGTTGAAGAGGACACCGGCCGAGTGGATGATCCCAACGGGATGATCGCACTCAGTAAAACGAAGGCTCAAAAAATCCTGCGCTGGCAGGAAATGATGAAGTCTGTCGAAGAAGGTCAAGTGGTCACCGGCAAGGTGGTACGCAAGATCAAAGGTGGCTTGTTGGTGGACATTGGTGTCAATGTTTTCCTACCCGCCAGCCAAGTCGACGTTCGTCGACCTCACGACATCGGGGACTACATTGGGCGCACCGTTCAATGTGAAGTTTTAAAAATTGACGAGGCCCGCCGCAACATTGTGGTCAGTCGGCGGTCTTTGATAGAAAAACAGCGTCAAGAAGACCGCACCGCATTGCTGGATAAGTTGGAAGTTGGGCAATTACGAAAGGGCGTTGTGAAAAACATCGCCGAATTCGGTGCCTTTGTCGACTTGGGCGGTATCGATGGCCTGTTGCATATTACCGACATGAGTTGGGGAAGGATTGGGCATCCTTCGGAAATGGTCTCGATCGACCAGGAAATTGAAGTCCAGATTCTGGATATCAACCAGGAAAAAGAAAAGATTGCGCTCGGACTAAAGCAGAAATTCAGCAGCCCGTGGGAAAATGTCGACGAAAAGTATTCCCTGAACGCGGTGGTGCGTGGCACCGTGGTAAACGTGATGAGCTATGGTGCGTTCATTAAACTCGAGGAAGGCATCGAAGGTTTGGTACACATCAGCGAGATGTCTTGGACCAAACGAATTAGCCATCCCAACGAACTCGTACAAATTGGTGACGAGATTGACGTCGTCATTTTGCGTGTGCACAAGGATAAGGAAGAGATTTCCCTGGGTATGAAGCAAACCCAGACCAACCCTTGGGACAACGTTGCCGAGCAGTATCCCATCGATTCCATGGTAACGGGCCAGGTACGAAATCTGACCAATTACGGCGCGTTCATCGAGATCGAGCCTGGCATTGATGGATTGCTCCACGTC
>PBTE01000179.1 GCA_002726515.1 Planctomycetaceae bacterium
ACGGTGATTTTTCCGACCTCAATTTGTTTTGCAAAGAACGGTTGGATCTCGAACTCCAGGCCATGCGGGAGACGGAATATTACGCCTCGTTACAAAAGGATTATAGTCCCGTGCGATGGTTGGCATGGCTGGTTGTCTTGCTTGTGTCGGGAGCCGGTGTTTTTGCGGGGTTGAACACGATGTACGGAGCCGTGGTTGGCCGCATTCGGGAACTCTCGACATTGCAGACCATGGGATTTGCAAGAAGGGCTGTCATTGTGAGCCTGATACAGGAAGGACTGTTGCTGGCAGCATCAGCAAGCCTGTTGGCGGCACTGATTGCCCTGGTTTTTGTGAATGGTGCCGCAGTGAGATTCACAATGGGCGCGTTTACACTCCGCATCGACAGCATAGCTGTTTTGATCGGCTCTGGTGTTGGATTGTTGCTCGGACTCTTTGGGGCCATTCCTCCGACGATTCGAGCGTTAAGGATGTCTATCGTTGACGGGTTGAAAGCAGTTTAAATATTGCGACACTCACACGGGGTGCTGGCTTACAGCAAACAATGATCATGAAAAGATATGTTGTCATCCTCGCCGCTTCCCTATTGGTCAGTTTGTTGAACGGGTGCTCGCAACAGGCGACTATTCCCACGACGCCAGAACAAGCCGATGCAACATCAGCGTCTACCGTGGACGGGTCAAAGTTTTTGCTCACGGTTGATCCTGGAGTTGCCAACACTGTCATCGAAGCTCGTGAAAAGTCCAGTGACGGCGATAACGTCCTCATCGTCGGGCGGATTGGTGGCAGTCAGAATCCGTGGATCGACGGTCGTGCTGCTTTCTCCATTGTCGACGGATCGCTCAAAGCTTGCAGTGATATCGAAGGGGATAACTGCCCGACACCGTGGGACTACTGTTGTGAAACATCAAAACTCCCGACCGCCACTGCACTCGTGAAGGTTGTCGACGGGAGTGGCGATCTCGTCAAAACGGACGCTCGTGAACTGCTTCAGATCAAAGAGCTGTCCACGGTCATTGTCCAAGGCAAGGCAAAACGAGATGACGCCGGCAACATGACGGTCCTTGCCAACATGGTTTACGTGAAAAAGAAATGATTTGAAATATGGGCAGCAATGTGGACATAAAAGAACTGGCTTACGATCGGAGTGGCGCCGGCCAATCCCGCATTCGACCTGGGCGGCAGCTGTTGACTCGATATGTGTTGCCTCTGGTGCTGATTGTTGGGTTTCTTTCTCTGGTGGCATGGGCGTCACGAGACCTGCTGTTTCCTCCAAGACCTGTGACGGTGGTGCCCGTATTTTCAACGATGGAGGAAGTTCGCCGGGAAGGCACGCCCCTGTTCAAGGCGGCGGGCTGGATCGAGCCCCGACCGACGCCAGTTCGTGTTGCAGCACTTGCGCCAGGAGTGGTTTCAAAGCTGCTGGTGGTGGAGGACCAATGGATAAAGTCCGGCGAAGCGGTTGCAGAACTTGTCAAGGACGACGCGCAGCTCGCCCGTGACGGAGCCTTGGCCGAACTTGAACTTCGCCGAGCAGAACTCGACGAAGTCGGAGCGGCACTCACCGCTGCCAGCATCCGCTTCAGACAACCGGTTCACCTTGAAGCCGCTCTTGGCGAAGCAGAAGCGTCGCTGGCAAAGATCGAAACCCGGTTGAACAATCTGCCGTTCGAGATGCGGCGTGCAGAGGCAGGCCATGCGGCGTTGAAGGCAGACTACGATGGGAAGCTGGCTGCAAAGGGAGTCGTTGCAGGTGTCGAAATCGACATTGCCAGAAGTAAGACCGATGCTGCCGAAGCACTTGTTGAAGAATTGCTTGATCGCTCCGACTCACTCAAGAAAGAACAGGCGGCGTTTGCCCAACGGCGGGATGCATTGGAGACACAGCTGAAGCTGCTGGCTGATGAGACCAAGGCCGTGGATGAAGCGAAAGCACAGGTCAAGGCGGCGACTGCTCGTCTTGCGCAGGCCCGCGTGGCTGTTGCTGAAGCCCAATTGCGACTGGATCGAATGACTGTCACCTCGCCCGCAGATGGTCGTGTTTTCCGCCTGATCGCTCATCCGGGTGCCCGCATTGGCAGCGGAATGACCCAAATGGCCGGCCACGATGGCAGCACGGTCGTGACGTTATACCTGCCTGAAATGTTGCAGGTGCGGGTCGATGTCCGTTTCGAAGACATTCCGAAAGTCAGTCTCCAGCAACCAGTCGAGATCGACAACCCGGCCCTGTCGTCGGCGTTAACCGGCACGGTGCTCTTTATCAGTTCGGAGGCTGATATCCAGAAAAATACCCTGCAAGTTAAAGTCGAGATTCCCGATCCACCGTCGGTCTTCAAACCGGAAATGCTGGTTGACGTGACGTTCCTTGCACCGAGACCACTTGAACGATTTCCAGAGGCATCGCAGGAAGTGAAACTTTATGTTCTCCAACAACTGGTTCATCGAGGAGACAGTGGACCGTTTGTCTGGATCGCCGATCGGTTAGATGGAGTCGCCCGTAAAACACCCATTCAGACCGGGGTAGTCAGCTCCAATGGTCTCGTAGAAGTCACCGATGGCCTGACCGTTTCCAGCCGTATCATCTCTGGTGGAAGCGCCGGCTTAAAAAACGGCGACCGGATCGAAGTCACAAGCGAAGATGCCGTACTCGGAACGGATGCCGTTTCGAACGACGGCGTACCTGGTACCTGGAACCGACTGCCGACAGGAGATAACCGGTAATGGCCCTCATCGAGCTAAAAAATGTGAGCAAGCAATACCACAAAGGCAACGAGATAATCACGCCATTGGATGCTGTATCACTGGATATCGAAGAAGGCGAATTTGTTTCGTTGATGGGGACCAGTGGGACTGGTAAATCCACGCTGCTCAACCTGGTTGCAAGCATTGACCGCCCCGACAGTGGCAGTATCATCATCGATGGTATCAACATCACGCGACTCTCCCGTACCAAACTGGCCAGGTGGCGAGCGGCCTACCTGGGTTTCATTTTTCAGACGCACAACCTGGTTCCCGTGCTGACAGCATATGAAAACATTGAACTTCCGTTGATGCTTTTACCGATGTCCCGCAAGGAACGTCGTAAAAGGGTCGAGATTGCACTTGGAACTGTCGATCTGGTTGACCGAGCTGACCATTATCCCCGTCAAATGTCGGGTGGTCAGGAACAGCGGGTTGGTATTGCGCGTGCAATCGTTGCCCACCCGAAGGTTGTGGTTGCGGACGAGCCGACTGGCGACCTGGACGCAGACACATCTGATCAAATACTCGATTTGCTGAAACGTCTGAATGAACAACTCAACGTGACGTTGCTGATGGTCACGCATGATACCGAAGCCGCGCAAGTCGCCCATAAGCAGTTTCGACTCGATCACGGAAAACTGGTGCAAACAGGTGGCGAGTCCTTCAGGCCGACCGTGGTATCCGAGAGAAATAAATCAGCTGGTTAGAGACCCGGTTCCATGACCATGTTCAAATTCATCCCATACACATTCAAAATGCTGTGGCGACATTTCGTACGTACCATTTTGACCGTGACCGGGTCGGGCGTTGCATTGTTTGTTTTTTGCTTTATCGGATCCGTGCAGGAAGGCATGAACGATCTGCAACGACGACAAGCTTCCAAGGGATCGTTGATTGCTTTTCAAGCGAACAAGTTTTGTCCGGCAACGAGCCATCTGCCCCAGGATTACGATACGAAGATTGCCCGTCTTGACGGCGTGCGAGAGGTGGTGCCAATCCAGGTTTTTACCAACAACTGCCGCGCCAGTCTCGACGTGATTGTATTTTACGGGTTGCCACCGGCGAAACTTCGCCGAGTCCGCGACTTTGAATTGTTGTCAGGGAGTTGGCAGGAATTCGAGAAACATCAAGATGCAGCAGTTGTAGGTCGCTCGGTAGCCAGACGCCGGGGGATCGGGGCGGGCGACAGGTTTTCGATCGGCGAACTGACAGTGACGGTGGCCGGAATTTTCAAAAGTGATGATCCTGCTGAGGAGAATTACATTTATTCACATTTGGATTTTTTGCAGCGAGGCAAGGGCCTGAATTTGGTTGGTTCTGTGACACAGTTCGAGATATTGTTGAACCCGAATGTTGATTCCACGGAGAAGTGTACCGAGATTGACGACATGTTTCTCGGTGGTCCGGTGGAGACGGATACCCGTCCCAAGGGTGTGTTTCAGGCAAAGAGTCTGGGCGATCTCACACAATTGATCCACATGTCCCGTTATCTCGGTTATGCGTGTGTCGGGCTGGTATTAGCATTGGTTGCAACGACATCCGTGATGTCGGTACAGGACCGTATTCGGGAGCATGCCCTGCTGCAGACGATCGGCTTTTCGTGGCCGCAGGTGTTTTACCTGGTGTACATAGAAAGCGTGATCCTCAGCCTGATGGGCGGGGCGTTGGGTGTAGCCGCAGCCGTAGGTGCATTGAAAATCAGTGGCCTGTCTGTAGGAGCCGAAGCGGTAACGGTTGCCTTTCATCCATCGCTTCGTTTGGCGCTGACAGGTATTGGTGTTTCTTTCATCGCTGGATCCCTGGCCGGTATTGCCCCTGCCTGGCATGCGGCACGTACCGAGATTGTGCCGGCACTGCGCGAAGTCTAGGTGAGCGGACATTCCACTGGTCGATTTGCAGAAGAATGTTTTCCGAAGAGTCCGACGCTGTCCAGTCGGAAGATCACTTTCGATCGTACCCGAGGCCCAACTGACAGGTCATTGCGAAGCGAAAGTCATTTCCATCTCACGGCGCGCTTGCACGGTATCGTCATCAGGATCAGTCACCACATCGTCCCAGGTAAGGCGTTGGTTTGCCTTGACCGGGCGTGCCACGGGGACGTCGTGTGCCAGACCAAGTGGTAGTGCAGCGGCTTCGAGGCTGTCGGACGACGGCATCAATTGGCCCCTGACCGTAAACCCTCCTTCTCCATCAAGCACTTCACCCACTTGCAGATCCCGTTTGGCAACCGTCACCACATCAGCGACAAAATCCGTCGCGCTGCCCGTGGGTTCGTTGCGCAGTGCGGCGCTGGCCACCGAAATACCCAGTTCCAGACCGATGAGGTGATACGGTTTGTACATGGCACTGATGCGGCCGGTCGCATCCGTTGACAGGCCATATTCACCCAGGCAACGGGCGGCGTAGTCGCTCGGCGCTTCAAAGGTTACAAACACTCCCCAGCGTAGATCACGTTCCACAGGACGCCCGTCGCGGTAGAGACTTGAAATCACTTCCACTTGTCCACGCGCATGTAGCTGACCGCCAAGTTCGGGTGGAGACAGAACGGTTGCCAGGTCATCGGTTCCGCAGGGCGGAAACGACAGGCCGTGCGGGGCTGCCGTTAATCCGGTTGCGTTGGCCACCGCAGCCATTTCGATGGCCGACTTGGTGCCATCCAGGAAGGAATTGAACATCTGTGGATTCATGCCGCCGGCAGTCGCTTGTTCGGCCGTCAGGCCGTAATGTTGCCAGACCGTTTCGGGCGTCGAACTTAGGTATTCATCCAGGTACTTGGTTCCCTTGCCAGCCGCCACCACGTTCAGCCCGCTGGTGCGGGCCCAGTCGATCATTTCGCAGATCAGGGCCGGCTGATCACCGTAGGCCAGACTGTAGACAAGTCCCGCTGCCTCAGCTTGTCGCGCCAGCAACGGTCCAACCAACGCGTCCGCCTCGACATTGACCATGACCAGGTGCCTTCCGTACTGTCGGCACAGCCGGGCGTGTTTGACTCCAGAGGCTGGATGTCCTGTGGCATCGATAACGACATCCAGCCCATCTGCTGCGATCAGCGCCTGGCTGTCGTCGGTGATGTGTGTGCCACCGGTCGCGATCGCCCGGCTGAAATCGACTGCTTTCAGTTGCTCGTCTGGCCAACCTGTGTTCAACATGGATTGTCGGGCGCGGTCAGGTATGAGATCAGCCACCGCCAAGATGTGCAAGCCTTTCGTGAAACGGGCTTGCGCTAAAAACATCGATCCAAATTTACCAGCCCCGATCAGACCGACCCGGACAGGTCGTCCTCGTTCCTCGCGGCGGTTTAGCATGCGATAAAGATTCATCGACGAACCCCAATCTTAGGAGGCCGATCGCATCCGACGCCTGCAAGCGAGCAGGCAATCATCCGCTTCGCACTCGATGGGTGTGAAGTCTCGATGGTCAATCCATTCTTCGCGTTGAAAACGGCGAATGTGATTGTCGAGGTGGCAGACGCTGATGTAGACGATAGTGTGACCCCAGGGGGAAATGTTGTCCGGAGAAGCATGTACCAGATTACAATGAAACATCAACAACGAGCCAGGGGGACCTTTGGGTGCCACCAGGCCCCCTTGCTCAACGAGACGGCTGATCGTTGCTTTGGCGTTGACCTTGAATTGATGGATGTACATCGGATCGTCCAGCAGTTCCATGGTCGGCTGAATCATTCGCGGATGGTGTACCAGCAAGCGAAAAGCTTCGTTGTAGTGATGGGCGGCAAGTGCCGTTCGCACCGACTCGTCGTTTTTTCCTCGCCAAACTTCCGGACGACGTTGAGCCAACACACCCGGCTACTCGTGACCCAGTACATCCAATCCTGCCTGGGAAAGTGCATTGGGCAGAAAAAGATAGCCCTGTTCATCAAATTTTCTTTGGTAAGCATGCTTTCTTTATTTTTTCATGCCAAGGGTCATCGATCAATCGGGGGTTTGAAAAAAGGCCGGGACCCTGTGGAATCTGTTTGTCGTGTTGAGGCGGGGGCAGGACGGCAACCAGCGCGAATCGATTCGTTGGTTGCGTCACTGGAAGCGAGTTTTTCAACTGCCTGGAACGCGGATTGCGTGTTGGAGTTCCGGGAAAGTGACATCCGTAAAATGTCTAGTTTCTACCGGTTCTTGATGGACTGGAAGGGACTTCACCCGGACGAATTTTCTGACTCCTCACAGTCGCTCGCAGGTGTCTGACAGGTTCCAGGGATTGTGGGGGTGGACCATCGATCAGATCTTCTGTCCTCTCCTTTTTCCAGCCATCTTCCATCTCCAAAACGGGGCTGATACAGGAACTTTCCCACAGGCGAAGATTTTCATTTGTCAATCGGTTTCAGAGAAGTGATAATGAACAGGCCGTCGGCAGGCTAGCTTGCGACGGTAAGCGACGGTAAGATTGACCGTACTTGATCATCGCCTCGGATCCCGACTCCATGCCGCACCGATCACGATTTTTTCTTTACAGCAACGTTCTGTTGGCGCTGGCCACGCTACCGATCCGGGTGGCAGCGTCAGATGACCAGGACACGTCGCAACCGCCGCATTGGTCTTTCATCAGCCCCCAGCGGCCCGCGCTGGCTGAATTAACCAATGCCATGTGGCCCTGCCACGGCATGGACCATTTCATTCTTGCGCGTCTCGAGGCCGCAGCCATGACGCCAGCCCCCCGGGCAGAAAAGACGCGACTCCTCCGTCGTGTAACGCTTGATCTGACGGGGCTGCCGCCAACACTGGAAGAAGTCGAAGCGTTTCTAGATGATGATTCAGCAAACGCTTATGAAAAAGTGATCGACCGCTTGCTCGCTTCTCCACACTACGGGGAACGAATGGCGGTCGTCTGGCTGGATCTGGCCCGTTATGCCGACACGGATGGCTACCAGGACGACGAGCCACGTACCATGTGGCGGTGGCGCGAATGGTTGATTGATACGTTGAACGAGAACGTTTCCTTTGATCAATTTACGCTTCAGGTCATAGCGGGCGACTTGTTTCCCGATCGTCAGCCCGAACAGCATCTGGCCACGGGTTTTTTGAGAAACAACCGGGCCAATGGCGAGGGGGGATCGATTGCCGAAGAGTTTCGCGTTGAGTACGCCGTTGACCGCCTGGAAACTGTTGGCGCAACCTGGTTGGGCCTCACCGTCGGTTGCGCCCGGTGTCACGATCACAAATACGATCCACTGACACAGCAGGAATTTTTTGAACTGTTTGCCTTCTTCAATCAGATACCCGAGCCGGGAAGCTACCGGAGAAGTGCCCCACCTACGATCAAGGTACCCGGCCGTGTGGTCCAACAGCGCCTTGATACCATCGACCGTCAGCTGGTAATCGCTGCCGACGATCCGGTTCGCTGCGAGGAACTGAACAAGGAGAAGGAGGAGATTCTTGAAGAGGTTCCCGAGACGATGGTGATGGAGGACGGCGATCATCGCGATACGTTCCTGCTCGTCCGTGGACAGTACGATGAGCCGGGTATAAAAGTTGTTTCGGGAGTCCCGGCCGCCCTGCCCTCACTGCCGATCGACGCACCCCCTAACCGTTTAGGCCTGGCTCGCTGGCTTGTCCATCCGAGCCACCCGCTGACTGGCCGGGTAACGGCAAATCGATTGTGGCAAACCCATTTCGGGTCGGCGCTGGTAAAGACGACGTCTGACTTCGGAACCCAAGGTGAGCGTCCCACCCACCCTGCGCTGCTGGACTGGTTGGCCACGGAATTGGTACAACTCGATTGGAATGTGAAGGCCTTCCAACGCATGCTCGTTACCAGTGCCACCTATCGCCAGTCCTCGCGGATGGGGCCATCTCATAAAAATATTACCCTGGTCTCGAATTCCGCCGGTTCCGATTCACACACGAACCTCTTCGCTCCGTTTGCCCGCGTACGGCTTTCCGCCGAAATGATTCGTGACCAGGCGCTGGCCGTCAGTGGACTGCTTGCCGATCGTTTGGGAGGACCCTCGGTGAAGCCGTATCAACCGGAGGGCTTGTGGAATGAAGTTGCAGGGGGCGCCTCGGGCATTTACGAAGGGGGATATCAACCTGCCACGGGCGAAGATCTTTATCGTCGTAGTTTGTACACCTTTTGGCGACGAACCATTCATCCGCCGGGCATGGAAGTTTTTGATGCACCAAGCCGTGAGATGTGTGTCTCGCAGCGCCAACTCACCAATACCCCACTGCAGGCACTGGCCTTGATGAACGACGTGATTTACGTTGAAGCTTCTCGTGGTTTGGGCGGGCGAATCCTCCGCGAAGGAGGCAGTACCTCGAGGGAACGCGCGCGTTTCGGTTTTCGCCTGATGACTTCCAGGTATCCCAGCGAGGCAGAGCTTGACGTCCTGGTCACCGGATTACACAACCACCTGGCGACTTACCAGGATGACGAGGAGGCCGCTTCCCAG
>PBTE01000180.1 GCA_002726515.1 Planctomycetaceae bacterium
GCCGTAAGAAAGACATTTGAGGGAGCATGCCGTCCGAGTGAAACGAATTGGTGGGGACTTGAAGTTTTTTGCTCTTTAAAACGGCACCATCGTGCAGGGTCCTCCCGCCTCAAGTTCACGGAGAGCTAAAATGCAGCAACCAAATCGACGCAACTTTTTCCGTACATCACTCGGTTCTGTCGGTCTGACGTTGTGGAATGCGCAAGAATGGAACTTGTTACTGGCAGGGGACCAGGTGCCTCGTCCCAAGCTCCCGGTGGCGGCGGTCGTCACGGTGTATCATGTGAATGCGCACGCCGATGTCATCATCGGAAAGATCATCGAGGGCTGGCAGCAAGACGGGGGCCCGGGCCCGGATTTGCAACTTGCATCGTTGTACACGGACCAGGTGCCGAGCAAAGATATAAGCCGTGGGCTGGCCAAGAAGCACGGGTTTCCGATTTTCAACACGATCGAAGGCGCCATCACGTTGGGGAGCAACGAAGTGGCAGTGGCAGGTGTGCTCAGTATCGGGGAACACGGCGCTTATCCTTCCACGGCAGACACACACCAGGAGATGTTTCCCCGCCGCCGTTTCTTCGACGAGATCATTGCCACCTTTCGTAAGTACAACAAGTCGGTACCGGTGTTCAGCGATAAACACCTGGCCTATGCATGGCTGGACGCCAAGCACATGTACGACACTGCCCGCACATTGGGTATTCCATTCATGGCGGGCTCGTCGGTTCCTACCACGTGGCGCCTGCCGCCAGTGGAATTGCCCATCGGCTCTGAAATAACCGAAGTGATGATGCACGGATACGGACCATTGGAGGCATATGGGTTTCACGCCCTGGAGGGAATGCAGTGCATGGTAGAGCGGCGCAAGGGTGGTGAGACCGGGGTGGCTTCTGTTCAGGCCGTGAAAGGGGATGCGATCTGGCAGGCGGAAAAGGATGGCCGCTGGTCTCGGGAACTGCTCAATGCAATTGTCGGCATCGGGTCAGCAACCCAACGTCCCGAACTGGATCCAACGGCCATATTCTACCTCATCGAATATCGTGACGGGCTGAAAGCGGCGGTGGCCATGCGGACCGGTTTGAACAAACCGTTTCTCATCTCTGCCAGAGTGCGGGGCCAAAATGAACCGGTCGCGATAAACTTTGCATTGCAACAGGGAAAACCTTACGAGCACTTCGCGCATCAGGTGCGGGCGATCGAGCATATGATCCACACCGGGGCGCCTGCCTACCCGGTTGAACGCACTCTCTTGACCACGGGAGTTTTGGATAGCGTGATGCAGAGTCTCGCGCAGGGTAACAAGTTGCTTGAAACTCCACACCTGGCAGTTGCCTACCACCCGGTCGATTGGCCGTTTGCCAAAGGGGTGCCACCACCACCCCGCAAGGTGCCGTGACCAATTGGGCTTTTAAAAATTGGTCCAGCGGCCTAAATCAGTCGATGCCTAAATTCTTGAGTGTTTTGGCAACGTCGGCCCCATGCGATGCGGCGTTCACCTTTTTGTCGATGTGCAAGATGTTGCCGTTTTGCCCGATATAAAAGGTCCAGCGTTCGGGGACTGGTCGCTTTTCGTGTACCACCCCGTATGCTTCGGCCACTTTTTTTCCCGGGTCGCTCAGAATGGGGTAGTCCAACTGCAACGCTGCAGCATATTTCAGGTTCGTTGCCGGATCGTCACAACTGGCGGTGAAATAAGCCACGCTGAAGTTGTCGAGTCCTGAGCCTTTGGCGGCAGGCAGTTCCATCTTGTTGTCACCCAGAAGAGTGATGGTCAATGGTTCGTTCAAATCGCTGGCACGCAGCGAACTGCACTGCTTGGTTCAGCCCCCGGTGAATGCTTTTGGAAACCAGGCCAGTACGACAACCTGTTTTCCTTTGTAGTCCGACAACTTGTAAGACTGGCCATCGCTGCCGGGAAGTTTGAAATCGGGCGCCGTGTCGCCGACCTTCAATTCGGCTCTGGCCCCATCAGCCATAGCCAATGCGGCGAAAAATGCGAATCCCGCAGCTAGATAAGATCTGAATTTCATGATCGATGACTCCTCATGGAAGCTGTTTCGCAGAAGGTATTGGTGCAAATTTTCAGTGATACATCGTACACAGTTATTTCGACGGCGTCTAACGGCAATCGGTATGAAAAATAATGTTACCTGCTTTGCCTGACGCGGGTCCACTTTTGTACGACCACGCCAACTTATCAAGGAGAACCGGAGTGGTTGTCAGCTTGCAATCACGTTGTCTTGTCGTGTTACCGACAGGTTGGTCCTTGAGGATCGGGGGTGGGTAAAAAATGGTTTGTCGAACCGTCGTGCGGGATGGAAAGAAGTCATGTCCCAGCCCCAACAGGGTTGTTGATTTCCGGGACGAAGAGAGTGACTCACCTGCGGGTTGCCGACGTGGCGGGAATTTTTCTTTGCCTTATTCTGACCAGGAAGGCAGCGCGGAACATGTTCAATCAGCAGTGGCTGCGTTCACCCGAAATTCTCAAATCCACAAAACGCGTTGCTGCTGTCGCCGGACGTTGGTCTCCAACTGACGGCTTATCTGAGGATGTCGGTAACGTGTTTACTCATCGGGTCCAAAACTAGTGGGAACGTATGAATATCGTTCATACGTTTCGTCATCCGGTGCCAGTAAGCGAAGGTATGCCCAGCGGTCCATGTCGTCTGTGAACGTGCGCACACTTCCATCCGCCAGGGTTCCCAGGCAGACGTCGTGCCAGGTGGAGGCCCGCCAAATAGCATGTTGCATGCTTCTATGCCGATAATTGATGGGGGGCAACATGGATCTTGCCGAAGTGTCATGGAAATTCATCCACATCGCCCAGTTCCCGACGGGTTTTAGTAGGATCTTGTAATGGTCAATGGGCCAGACACACCCCAACATGTTTGACGCGACAACAATCTGATGTTGCGGCGAGGTCACCCAGCTACGAGCACCAGCTGCGATTTCCATAAACATGATCGTGTTGGATGATCCGTTGGGAATCGATTCAATCGTGTGGTAACTTTTCCAGCTACGGATGGGTCCGCAGCGAAAAGAACACCAGCGTCCTGCCGTACCAAGCGGTGGCAGCGAACCTCTCTGCAGGTCGATTCCCCCGTTGTGGCCAAATAACAGGTAGCTTACACCGTAGCTGGCGATGGTTCCTGTGCCTGACTTATACGTTGCAGGATCAGACGGACAGCGGTAGACAGGGATAGCTCCCATATAATTCCAGTACTGACTGCCCGGAATTTCTGGATGTCCAGGGATGTTGTGGTTTAGATTCCACAAGCGACCATCATAAAGATTTGGTTGATTGATGTGTTCAAAGGTTTCGACATACAGGGCTTTCTGCTCCACAAACGGCAGCAGAAGGTGGTAAAAACTCTGCGTTGTCCGTTCCCTCGACCGTGAGAGTTCAGGCAGCACGCCGCTGTGCACGTTGGCGAAGTGGTGGACCGCAACCCCCTGCTGCTTGAGGTTGTTTGAACATTGCACGCGACGTGCTGCTTCACGTGCCATCTGAACTGCAGGCAGCAGCAGAGCGATGAGGATCACGATGATGAAAATAACAACCAGAAGTTCGACGAGGGTAAAACCGGTGCGGTTTGTGTGCTTCGGCGTAAGAGGCATTTCGCTGAGACCGGGTAGATATTTTGTCCTTTTTGCAGCAACTTATTCTAATGCTATAGCAACTTCAGGGCAAGTAAATTGTGCCGTTTTGAAGGTGTCCAACTGGTTGTCAAGTTGTGAACAGATTGTCTTCCCGTAGGACTGACGGGTCGGGGATGGAGGAGGTGAACGACAACGCGGTTCGTTGGGTAGTTGCTCATGATTGGGTAGGCTGGCAGCGAACGATGTGGCTGTCTGAAATGGGTTTCTGACTTTCAGAACGCAGGCAGCCGGTTTCCTGCAAATCGCCGAGGGGTATCTTTTCGGTTTTTTGGGTGGGAGGGCCGCGCGGAACGTGCTCCACTATGAGTGATCGGGTCCGGCAGAATTTCCTCAAGTACGCAGGAACCGTTTTCCCACCGCCTTCGAATACTGGTCCACCGATGACAAGGGTGTCGCCGGACGATCGTTTGTCCAGAGCTGCCACTGACGTGTTCAGTCACCAGGCTTGAAACTATCTGGAACATAGGAATATCGTTCGTACGTATCGTCATCCGGTGCCAGTAGCCGTAGATATGCCCAGCGGTCCATATCCCTGCTGAACGTTCGCACACTTCCATCGGCCAGGGCTCCAATGCAGACCTCGTGCCAGGTGGACGCGCGGAAACCACCAGTCCTTCTGATGAGCGGGGGTAACATGGCCCTTGCCGACGAATCATGCTGTGCTTCCCAATAACGCCAATTGTAGTGTTTGTCGACGATCTTGTAGTGATCGATGGGCCAGACACATCCCACCACGCATGATCCCAGGGTCCACTGGTTAGCAATGGAGGTCGCCCAGCTTTTTCCACCACCTGCGTATTCCATCATCAGGATGGTGTTGGATAACCCGTTCGGAACGGTTTCAATCGTGTAGTAACTCTTCCAGCTACGTCCGGGGCCGCAGCGAAAGGAACACCAACTTAATGCCGCTGGGGTCCCTTTTTGAGAACCTCTCTGGAGGTCGATTCCTCCATTGTGGCCAAGTAACAGGTAACTTGCACCGTAGCTGCAAACGGTTCCTGGTCTTCTCTTTGTCGTCTTGGGATCGGACGGACAGAGGTAGGCAGGTACCGCTCCATAGTAACTAAAGAAGCTGACATCCTCCGGAATTTCCGGATGCCCCGGCACGCGCCCTGTCGGGATCGACTGGTTTCGTTTGGTCTCCAGGTTCCACAAACGACCATCAATGTCCGGATTATTGATGTGATTAAAGGTTTCGATGTACAGATCTTCTTGATCCACGTAGCGAAGCAGAAGGTGATGGATCGTCTGCGTGGTCTGGCGAGTGGACCGTGAGAGTTCAGGAAATTCACTGTCGTGTGCGGCAGCGAACTCGTGGACCGCAATCCCTTGCTGCTTGAGATTGTTTGCACATTGTGTGCGATTGGCTGCTTCACGTGCCCGCTGGACCGCAGGCAACAACAGGGCGATAAGAATTGCAATGACCGCCATCACCACCAGCAATTCCACAAGCGTAAAACCGCCGCGTTTGGTTGAGGTAGACATGCCGGGCACTCCGATGAGAAGGAAGGGACACGTAACCTTTTTTGCAGATGGTCATCCTAATGTTCGGGGGAGTCAAAGGCAAGCAAATTGTGATGTCTCGAGTTGCCCCAACTGGCAGTCAACTAGTAGTGATTCATTGTTTCTCCGTGTGCCAAGCGGGCCGGGAATGAATGACAACACGGATTCACCGAGTAGTTGCCCATGGTTGGATTGGCTAACACAGGACGAGGCCGATGCTGCCGGTCAACCGCTTGTCCGGGTCCGCCAGCAACGGGTTCACTCACCAGGATTGAAACTACCGGGAACATACGAATATCGTTCGTAGGTTTCCTCGTCCGGTGTCAGTAATCGCAAATAGACCCAGCGGTCGATCTCCCCGCTGAAGGTTCGCACACTTCCATCTGCCAGCGCTCCGTTGCAGGCGTCGTGCCAGGTAGAGGCGCGCATTGGACTGTGCCGTCTGATGAGCGGCGGTAACATGGCCCTGGCCGTCGAATCATGCTTTGATTCCCACCATCTCCAGTTCCCGTGTTTGTCGACAAGCTTGTAGTGGTCGCTGGGCCAGATACACCCCACCACGTTTGCGCTGATGTTACCCTGGCTAGCAATCGAAGACCAGAGGTTGCCACCACCTCCCATTTCCGTAAACATGATCGTGTTGGATGCTCCATTGGGAATCGTTTCAATCGTGTGGAAACTTTTCCAGCTGCGTTCAGGGCCGCAGCGAAAGGAACACCAACTTAATGCGGCTGGGTTCCCCTGTTGAGAACCTCTCTGCAGATCGATTCCGCCGTTGTGGCCAAGTAACAGGTAGCTGGCACCGTAGCTGCCCCTGTTTCCCGAGTTCGCCTTCAGCGTCTGGGTATCGGACGGACAGCGAAAGGCAGGTACCGCTCCATAGTAAGCCAGGAAACCGACATCGTCCGGAACTTCTGGATGTCCCGGTACGCGTCCGCTCTCCAGCGATTGGTCTCGTTTGCCCTCCAGGTTCCCCAAGCGACCATCGATTCTTGGATTATTGATGTGATTAAAGGTTTCGATGTACAGGTCTTCCTGGTCCAGGTACCGCAGTAGAAGGTGCCAAATACACTGTGTCGTCTGGCGAGTACACCGCACGAGTTCGGGAAAGTCGCTGTCGTGTTTGGAAGCGAACTCGTGGACCGCAATCGCCTGTTGCTTGAGGTTGTTTGCACATTGCGTGCGATTGGCTGCTTCACGTGCCATCTGAACCGCGGGCAGCAACAGGGCGATGAGGATCGCGATGATCGCCATTACCACTAGAAGTTCGACGAGTGTAAAGCCGACGCGGTTTCGTTGCTTGGTCACAAGAGGCACTCCATTGAGAATCACGTTGCGGATTTAACGTTTCACGGGCGGTTGCGTTTCCATTGCGATGATTTGTGTCGAGTAACGCCAGTGTCTCTTGTCTACAGGATCGCAATCGTGGTCCACGCCGCCGATGATGTCCGGACAGTTGCGGATCCGAGACCGTCCGTTGTGTGTTCACTCATTCGCCCCAAAACTGTCGGGAACATATGAGTACCGGTTCAACGTGTCCTCGTCCGGTGTCAGTAACCGGAGGTAGACCCAGCGATCCATGTAGTCAGGGAACGTTCGCACACTGCCATCCGCCAGGGCCCCCAGGCAGACGTCGTGCCAGGTGGAGGCGCGGAAAGCCATGTGTACCTTGTTTCTATGTTGATAATTGATGGGGGGTAACATCGATCTTGCCGAGGCGTCATGGAAATTCCTCCAGAACTTCCAGTTGCCGGTTTTTGGTGGGATCTTGTAGTGGTCCATGGGCCAGACACATCCCAGCACGCTTGCTTGGGTTAACACTTGATGCGCAATCGAGTGCACCCAGCTTCGCTCACGCCATGCGGTTTCCGCAAACATAAGCGTGTTGGATAAGCCGTCCGGAACCGTTTCAATCGTGTAGTAACTTTTCCAACTGCGGGAGGGTCCACAGCGAAAAGAACACCATTGTTTTGCTTTGCCCCCCGGTGGCAGCTTACCTCTCTGCACGTCGATTCCTCCGTTGTGACCGAATAACAGGTAGCTTGCACCGTAGCTGGCTATGCGTCCAGTATTCGATTTATGCGTCTCCGGATCCGATGGACAGCGGTAGGCAGGAACGCCGCCCATAGTATCCCAGAAACTTCCGTCCGCAACATTCGGATGCCCGGGTATTTTTCCAGTCGGCAGCGATTGGTCTCGTTTGAGTTCCAGGTTCCACAAGCGACCATCAATTCTTGGATTGTTGATGTGATTAAAGGTTTCGATGTAAAGGTCTTCTTGTTCCACATACCGCAGCAGAAGATGCCAGATACTCTGCGTTGTCTGGCGAGTAGACCGCGAAAGTTCAGGGAATTCACTGTCGTGTAAGCTGGCGAAGTTGTGGACCGCAATCCCCTGCTGCTTGAGGTTGTTTGCACAGTATGTTTTATTGGCTGCTTCACGCGCCATCTGAACTGCTGGCAACAACAGGGCGATGAGGACCGTGATAATGAAAATAACAACCAGAAGTTCGACGAGCGTAAAGCCGAGGCGGCGGCCTTGCTTGGGCATAAGAGGCACTCCGATGAGAACTGGTAGCGATTTCAGCCTTCTAGCAGGACTTCATCTTAATATTTTCGTGACTCGAAGGCAAGCAAATTGCGTCGACCAACCGAAGTCTTTTGTTTTTCAGGCGACGTCGCATTCCCTATTCACGGGTTGTGTCCCAAATCGTAGAATGCTGCTAAGTTTGGGCGCAAATCACAGGTTCGCGGTGCAATTTACCCGTTTGCAAAGTTTTGGGATTACTAACCAATGTTTTTCGGAAGGTTGGCGATGTTTAGTAAGTTCATGCGATTCGGTTTCGTGGGCATGATTCTGTTCCTGGGTTGTTCGGCCCACGAAATAAGCTCCAGTAGTGGCGTCTTGATGCTGGACAGCGAGCCGTACCAATATGCTAGTCTCTTGTTTTGTGCAGAAGGTTCCGAAAAAGCTTCTGGAACGGCCACGACCGATGCCGATGGTAAATTCTCGTGGGCCACTTTGGGCATTCCGGCCGGTCGATACCAGGTGCTCGTATTCCAATCAGACGATCCGACACTGTCAGATTCACGAACCTTACCCACGATTTATAGCGACCAGTCGAGCACGTTGACGATAGAGCTACCCTCGAATGAAGATGTCCGGCTTGAAATGAAAAGCGAGTGAACCGGGGGGCGCAGTGTTTCAGGAGTGTGCAGCTCCAACAGATTTCTGTGCCACTTGCCAGATGTGCATTCAATTGTCTGTAGGGTGATCTCATTCACCCGGATGTTCTCAAACCCCAATTCGTCAAGCCCGTTTCGAGTGAGTTTGTCGACTTCAAAGCTTGAACCATCGACAGCGGCATTCGGAAATTTCTGCGAACTACGAGTCGCTCTGTGTGGCACGCGGAGCCAACCAGAACTGCCAGGAAGTTCTTCAGCCTCGCTGCCTCTGCAAAAAAAGAAGTTGACCAGCGCTGGAAAGTCGACTCGAACATTTTCCCGGCGGGATTTGCCTTCCCATCCAGAGGCTTTGGATTTGAAGTCGCTTGGGAAAGAAGTTGGTTGGAACTGGCTACCCGACCTTCGCCATCCATCACAGGGGGGTGCCAAAACAAACTGGAAGGTGTCTTCACGATCAGCACCTGTCTAGTTGTGCGTACCAGTAATTTATTCTCCAGGGAAAAGGCTGTTGCCCAGCCTGTTTTTTGATTAGAATAAGGCTGCGAAGTCAGTGTGGCGACATCAAGAGATGGCCTTGTTGGGGAGTGTTTGCATAACCAGGTTGCCATGTCGTACGAGCGAATGTTTTTGTTGTTCTCCTCAATTGCTACATGTTGGGTATTGTTGTCGGTTCAGTCCCTGCAGGGCGGCAGCAATGACACTCAGCTCGCTTCAAAGGCGGAGGAAAGCGCGCTTGACCACTGGTCATTCAAGCCGCTCACCCGACCATCGGTGCCCAGGGTGGAAAATGAGCAATGGCTTGGCAATGCGATTGACGCGTTCATTCTGGCCAAACTGAAAAACGAGGGCGTCCGGCCCGCGCCGCAGGCCGATCGCAGGACGTTGATCCGTCGTCTATGTCTCGATCTGCTGGGATTGCCACCGGACCCATCCCGGGTGCAGGCATTTCTCGAAGACGGCCAGCCCGACGCTTACGCCCGCTTGCTAGATCGCTTGTTGGCTTCACCTCATTTTGGAGAACGTTGGGGGCGGCACTGGCTTGATCTGGCCCGGTATGCCGACAGTGATGGATACGAGGATGATCGCCATCGGCCCAATGCCTGGCGATATCGAGATTGGGTCATCGATGCCAT
The DNA here is from genome assembly GCA_002726515.1 of Planctomycetaceae bacterium. Classification (GTDB taxonomy): domain Bacteria; phylum Planctomycetota; class Planctomycetia; order Pirellulales; family Pirellulaceae. The sequence goes on from PBTE01000180.1 coordinate 9,482, forward strand.
CAACCGTGACCTTGTCTTCAATCGTTTTACGATCGAGCAGTTGGCAGGAGACTTGTTACCCGCCGCCAGCGAGCAGCAGCGGATTGGAACTGGGTTTCTACGCAACAGCCTGTTGAATGAATCAGCTAACGATGCCGACAATGAAGAGTTCCGGGTCAAAGCTGCCAAGGACCGGGCCAGCACAATGGGCACCGTGTGGCTGGGTCTTACGATCGCTTGTTGCGAATGTCATGACCACAAATACGATCCGTTCACCCAGCGCGACTACTACGGCCTGTATGCGTTTTTCAATGATGTGGATGATGTCGATCTGAAACTACCAGACGGGATCGCCCGGGTCGTTCAGGCGACACAACGGGAATCGCACTTGCATATTCGTGGAAATTTTCTTCAGCGCAGCGACAAGGTTGAACCACACGCTCCCGGGCGGTTGTCCGTGTTCAGAAAGTCCGGACCACGTGCGGATCGCTTGGATCTGGCCCACTGGCTGTTTGAACCGACTCATCCTTTGACCGCCCGAGTTGCAGCGAACCGGCACTGGCAGCACCTGTTCGGACGTGGCCTGATTGCCACGCCGGAGGATTTCGGCGTACAGTCTGAACCACCGAGGCATCCACAACTTCTGGACTGGTTAGCCACGGAGTTCAGGAAGGGACAGTGGAGTCGAAAAAAAATGATTCACATGATTGTTACGTCAGCCACTTATCGTCAGTCTTCCCATCACCGGCCCGAGCTGGCAAAAAATGACCCGGAGAATGAACTTGTTGCCCGGCAGAATCGTTTTCGAGTAGAAGCCGAAATCGTCGGCGATTTAAGCCTTGCTGTATCTGGTTTACTACAAGATCGTATGGGCGGTCCCCCGCGTCAGCCACCGTTTCCCGCTGGATTGGCCGTCGACGTCTTGAAAAGGGAAAAATTGCTCGAACCCTCTCGTGGTTCCGACCGCCATTGTCGTGGCATCTACGTGAACGTGCAGCGCACGTTCCCCCATCCCATGCTGACAGCTTTCGACGTTGCCGATGCCAATCAAGCCTGTACGCGTCGCGAACGGTCCAATACACCGATTCAGGCACTGTCACTATTGAATGGTCCCGGTGTTATGGATTGTGCGTCCGCTTTGGCGCTGAGGATGTTGAATAACGGTCAGGTGAGTAAGGATCTAGTTCGTTACGGATTCGAGTTCTGTCTGTCTCGTCCGCCGAGTCGTTTGGAGCAGCAACTGCTAACGGACCTTTTTAATGACCTCCGTCAGCTTTACGAAATCAATCCGTCTGCCGCAGACCAAGTCGTTGGTGGTGCTGCCCTTGGACAAACACCGGTTGCCCAGTATGCAGCCTGGGTCGGTGTCGCACGCACCCTGTTGAATCACGAGGAATTCATCACCCGCGAATAGGTCGCCACCGCCGTTGCGGTGTGCCACGAAATAGCGAGTCAAAATGCATTTACCGTTCATCCGAGGCGATTTCCTTAAGCGAAGGGAGTTTCTGACGGGCTCCAGCGCCGCTGCGGGGATGTTCGCGCTGAGATCATTACTTCGGCAGGATCGATTGCTCGCTTCCCCGGGATCCACGCTCCCTCTCCAGAATCCGCTGGCGGTTAAGCCTTCTCATTTTGTTCCCAGGGCGAAGAACTGTATTTTTATCTTTCTCGCTGGAGGTACCAGCCAGGTTGACCTGTACGATCCAAAGCCGGAGTTAAACAAGCGAACCGGACAACAACTTCCTGAATCGTTTACAGAGGGAAATCGTTTTTCGAACATCAAGCTAAACGAGTCGTATCTGATGGGTAGTCCGTTTCGGTTTCGGCCCCGGGGTGAGTGCGGGACGGAAATATCGGAACTACTGCCGCACATTGGTTCGTGTGCTGATGATATCGCGCTGATCCGGACGGTGCATCATCATGCCTTTTCCCACGGCCCAGGTGAGCTGGAGTTTTGCACGGGGAAGGATCTTCCGGGCCGTGCAAGTGTGGGTGCGTGGCTTACCTACGGCCTGGGCAGTGAATGTCAAAACTTACCGGGTTACGTTGTGTTGGTGAATGACAGGGCTCCCGTAACGCGAGCCTTGTCTTGGGGAAGCGGGTTCCTGCCTTCGGTGCATCAGGGTGTTCTATTCCGTGGCGAAGGTGAGCCCTTGTTGAATCTGACAAGACCGGCCGGTGTGACTCGCAACGTGGATCGCAGGCAACTGGATGCGATCAGCCGGCTCAACCAAGCGCGTTACCAGCAGGTCGGCGATCCGGAAATCATGAGCAGGATTGCGGCCTACGAAATGGCCTTCCGCATGCAGATGGCTGCTCCTGATTTGATCGACTTGTCCCAGGAGACAACGGCCGCGTTATCGGCGTACGGTATAGACCGACCCGGCAGCCCGGGAAATTTTTCTCGGAACTGTCTGCTTGCCCGACGACTCGTCGAACAGGGTGTTCGCTGTGTCACCATTTGTCAGCGCAGATGGGATTTTCATGAAGACCTGTTTGGCCGAATTTCCGATGCCTGTCAGACGGTCGATCAGCCGATTGCTGCACTGCTGAAAGACTTGAAGCAACGGGGACTGTTGGATTCAACACTGGTTGTCTGGGGAACTGAATTCGGCCGCACTGCGCTGACACAAAATAGCAAACCGACGAAGAAGTCCGGACGGGATCATCATCCGTTCGCATTCAGCCTGTGGATGGCGGGTGGTGGAGTGAAAGGTGGCCAGGTTGTGGGCCGGACAGACGAGTTTGGCTGGCTGCCCGTCGAGGATCCCGTCCACCTCAACGATTTTCACGCCACGATGATGCACCTGTTTGGACTGAACCATGAAGAACTGACGTTTCGTTTCAAGGGGTTCGATTTCCGATTGACCGACATCGCAGGTAAAGTCGTCCGAAAATTGGTGTCATAGACACCACGCTCAACCACGACCCGTCGGCTGGACGCTTCTGGGTCGATGAAAATCCGGGTGTGATTGGTGTGTTTTGCAGGATTTCAGTGCAAGCAAGGTAGGATCACAGTGTAATTGCATTATTGAAACAAGCCTTCACCCTCTTGTTTTTGAGGGAGAAGAGACAGCAGAGTCCGCCACGTGACCGGTTGCTTTCCTGTTGGGCAAAGCCTTGCCCGTAGTTGGCCTGTCACCGTTCTTTGACGTGCAGGGGGAAACAAGCGAAACTCGGAAAGTGCCGACGAGCCCGATTTTTCAGGTGTACTGCACGCCCACTGCAATTTCCGTTAGTCCAAACTGCTGAGAAAATCTTCGCGCAATTTCGCGGCAAAGACCTGGGTGCTGCCAAAGGGAGAGCCATTGTAGATGACCCACCGATTGTCGGCGGTCATGTAGGGATTGGGCTCGAAGGCAGCCGTGCTCCCAAGTCCGTAGCACTGACAATCGTGGATCAGAACGCGGTATTTACCGGTCTTTAGATTGCCTATGACGATTCGAATTGGCCCGGGTTTTGCATCGAGAATACCCGTCGGTTCGTAATCCATCCAGTCGTCACACACGAAGTAGCGCCCGCAACGTGAAATCGAGACGTGATAAAAACCGTGTTCCGGTGCCGCGAAAACTTGGGGCTTGGTATCACCAGGGGCAGCGATCAGCAGGTTGCCATCGGGATGCCTCGGAACGTGCTGCCGCGCTTCTCGATCCCATTGAACGGCACAGGCGACGCGGCCTGTGGTGCCAATCCACGCCATGTGTCCGGTCGATTCGGCCGACCACTGTCCACCAAAGGGCAGTTGCACAGGATCGGCACTGCCAAACAGTTCCCGTACGAAAACCGGTACTCGTCCGGGGGATACAAGCAATTGATACATCCAGCGGCCTCCGTTTCCCAATTCCGACTGGGCGTGCGAATTGCGGTTATCGGGGTCCTGCAAGATGACTCGTTGTTGGCCGGTGCGGGTGTCGAGTGCATAGCATCGTTTCAGCGGACTGCCGTCCGCCTCCGCTCCTTTGACCCATTCGGTACCGATGATCCAACGGTTATCGGGAGTGATGGATCGAAATCCCTGGCGGGACGTGTCGATACTTCCAGCCGGCAACACAGCCTGTCGCTGGAGCGTCAATAGCGACACCCGTCGTATCGACCCGTCTTCCATCGAGTAGTAGGCCCATTCTCCCCACGAACTATGGGCAATGCTGAGAGATTTCAATTCGGGTTCGATTTCTGTCAACGTGTAGAGCCCCGAGAGTTCTGCGATCACCAACTTGTGAGGACCCCACGTCGGGCTGCCGGACTGGTAGAACACGATGCGTTGACCGTCAGGTGAACCATACGGTTGCTCACAATAAATGTTGTGTCCGCGTCCCGGGGAACTCGTCAAACGCACCACGTGAGCACCGCTCTGAGGATCGGTTCCCCATTTAGCAGACTGGCGGCTACTGCGCAGATTGCCTTCGATCGTAGAAAAGTCGTTGGTCGCTCGGTTGCCTTCACCAGCCTGCCCGTCTGGTTTCTCCGCGGGTGAACAGTGCGCCCGTCTCCCATCCAAAGTGGAAATCGTGATCGTTACAGTGCAGGCGACCACTATCGTTAGGAGTGCAAAAAAGCAGCGGCGTGCTTCTAATGGCATCAACATTTTGTTGTCCTTTCCAACGGTGATTGTCGTGTGACCCTTCAATAGGCAAACGGTCGAATGTTGCGCCACCATGAACAACGAACGACCAGCGAATGTAAATAAAATGTTTAACATCGGTGTCCTGAAAGGTGCCGGATACCCGTTTTTGTTATTTGCGCCAGCCAGGAGAGGCGCACCTCAAGAGGGTCTCGTCAGAGTTTCTCAACATGGTCTGGAAGGAGTATGGTCTGGCGGTTTGATAAGGCATCTTGTCAGTGATGCGGAACGTTCGGTGTGAGGGAGGAAGTGCTTGTCCAGGAAGGCCGTGCTACGAGTTTGCTTTCACCTAGATCGATTTCAGGTATGCGACGAGATCAGCCAGATCCTGATCGGTGATATTCTTGTCCAGACCTTTGGGCATGATCGAGACTTCGTTTTGGATCATTTCTTCAATACTTTCACGCGGGATCCGATAGATCTTTTCGGGGCCTTCGGTCAAAACGAGTTCGTCTGGCGCGTCCTTTTGAATCACCCCACTGACGACACGTCCCTCAACGGTGACCACGGTCCATGTCTCGTATCCCTGTACAAGCGTAGCACTGGGGAACAGTAGGGACTCGATCAAATCACGTTCCGATCGGCGACGACCGATCTGCCCCAGGTATGGGCCGGCAATTCCACCCACATTGGCGGTTTTATGGCACGAGGCACAAGCTACCTGCTTGCTGTGAAATACCTGCAATCCATGGTGTGGATCCCCTCCGGTAACCAGGCCGGCCACACGTTCTGCTTTGGCAAGTTGTTCGGCCTGCGCCCCTTCCAAACGGACGAAAAGTGGATTGGCATTGTGCCGGACTTCCGATCCGAACCCGGCCAGCACATGCCTCAGCCGGAAAGCGCTTAACCCTGTCGTCGCCGGGGATCCCAACAGCGACGCGACCAGTGGGCGGCCCACGACATCGTTTTTCATGTCCACAAAGTTACCCAGCACCTGGCTTAACTGACTGACGGTGAGATGTTTTGCCTTTTCAGCAAGGCGTACCAACTGCTGTTCTGTCAACTCACTGCGTGAAATCGCGTCCGCAGCGGCAACCCTCACGCTGAGCGGTTCCCCGGGAGAGATTGTTTCCAACAAAAAATGGAACCGGTCATCTTCAAGGCCACCGAGTGAATCTCCCAGAGCGGTCAATGCTTTGAGGCGAGTCATGTCAGAAAGGTCTTGTCGATCCGCCAACTCGTGCAAGCGGGAATGGACGTTCGCCTGTAACTCCTGACCGGCGCTGTCACGTGTTGCCAAAGGAGGGAAGCTGACGAGTGTAGAAATTGCTTCTGTCACGAGTGCCTGGAATTCATGCTGCCCATCGATCAATTTCAGAACCGCGGTTACCCAACTCGGGTTTGCCCTTTGGCCACCCGCATCCCGCATTACTTGCAGCAGTAGAATCTGAGTGGTTGGTTGGGAACCCTCCCGTGTCAACTCCGTTGATATCCACTCGGCCAGTTCCGAAGACGTTGCGACTTGTGTCAGCCGGGTAACAAAAGATTGACGCTGTTCAGCATTTAGCCGGGGATCGTTGAGACGTTGGCTCAGCCAGGTAGCCAACATCCGGCCCCACAATTGGGGATGGCGCGACACAATCCACCAGGCTGTTTCTCTCGTCCTGGCATCTGACGAGTCGAGCCCCTCGATCACCTGTTGCGCCTCGAGTTCTCCGCCCGGTATTTGCTCGACTGCGATCATTGCCGCTCTTCGTTGTGAGACGTTCTCACTCGCAAGACCGGTACGGGTTGCCTGCAGGTCGCCAATCTCAATCAGCGCGAAGATCAGAGAATGTTCCAGAAACCGGTCGGTCGGTTGGGCAAGAGCTTCCAGAATGTCCATTACGGCTGATCCCTCACCGATGCGTCCCAACGCTTCAGCTGCCGTACGTTGATGGTGAGCCGGCCCGTGACGGAGAATTTCGAGAAGTTGTCCCGTTGCCTGGCGGTCCCGCCACAGGCTGACCGAACTCAAAGCCACTTGCCGAACTGTTTCGTTCGAATCGTCCAGTCCGAGTCGCACGAGCGAGCGTGCCGACGCATGGTCGATGCGCGTGGCTGCCCAGCATGCCTGACACCGGGCGATGGCGGACCCGGATTGCGTCAACACGCGTTGCAATGACGGTATGGCCCGTACGCCGGATTTTCCCAGTTGACCAATGGCACGTTGTTGTACCGCAAGCCGCGAATCATCAAGCAGTCCGGCCAACTGGTCCGGTGTCAGATGGTCCCAAGCGAGCTGCAGTCCGCGCGGGTCGTCAATCACGTGGGACTCCTTGCGGCGAATTCGATAAATTGCGCCCTGAACATCGGGACGATAAAACGTCGCTGACGGACAACAGTGCCGGTACCATCCTCCGGTCTCAACGACCAAGAGGCTGCCATCTGCGTCTTCCAATACATCGGTCGGATGAAACTGCACATCGTCGCAGACGAGGAAATCAGCTTCCCTGTTCTCGAACGTAGCTCCTTTTCGCGTCAGTATGTGGCGCCGCACGGAATGCCCATTAAAGAGAGCGGAAAACAGATTACCGCGATACTCTGTGCCGAGTTGACTCGATTGATAGCACATTAAGCCGGCCGGCGCGAGCGCGGTCCAGCCCACCAGTTCGGTGAGCAGGTCAGGCCCGGTCCACGGGAATTTGTACACGGGCAAAATGTCTTTAGGATAAACTCCGCCATACACAGCGTGCAGGATGCCATCTTTGCGGGGTTCACTGACATGTTGAATGTTGGTGTTGGTCAAAAATCGTTCGCCACCTTGAGAGAACGCCACTTCGACGGGATTGTCCATACCTCCGACCATCACCTGCTCGACGTCTTCGTGGCCCGGATGTCTGCGATAGATGTGCCTGGCATCACTTGACCACGGTTTGCCTTGATAGGTGTACGTCTGCGGGGGGCCCATTCCTTTGGTCCAGTAGAGCCAACCGTCCGGTCCCAAATACGGTCCGTGCAAATCGTTCAGACATCCGTGGGCATCGTCTTGTTCTATCCACTTTTCGCGCACATCGGCGACGCCATCACCATCCGTGTCGGTTAATTTCCAGATGAACGGTGGCGAAGCGACGTAAAGCGATCCATCCAGCCACTGGCTGCCCTGCGGTGGGCGTTCGAATGTGGCAAAGACACTACTCCGGTCAAACTGACCATCGCCGTTGGTGTCTTCCAGGCGGAGCATGCGGTGCCAATTTTCGCTGTTCTCGGCGGGCTGTGTTTTTCGCCAGTCCAGAATGCCGGAGGCTTCGGACACATACAATCGCCCCTGTTCGTCAAAGTCTGCAAAGATCGGATACTTCAGCAGCGACGGTTCAGCGGCCAGCTCCACCGTGAATCCATCCGGCACACTGAACACCCGGCCGTTCACACGGAACTGTTCGCCATAGCAGGGTGTAAAGGCCAGGGCAACCGGGAGCGCCAAAATCCAACGAATGTTCATAACTCGTCCACGGTTTGCTGATGTGATTTTGGATTTGGTGTGTAGCTGCCTGCCGTGACAACTTCTACGACTTGCCTGTCCATATTGCTTCGCGTCAACAACTTGATTGGAAGACACATCAGGCTTTTGAATCGACGGGAAAGGCGATCTCACGCATCTTCCGAAGTTTCCCACCAGGGAAAACGACCCAGTTATTCTACACTACGAGCGCTTCGTGTTCACGCACCCATCTCACGATGTTTGAGTATGGGTGTCTTCCTCTTGAGGATTTCTGAAGATCAA
>PBTE01000181.1 GCA_002726515.1 Planctomycetaceae bacterium
GCCTTGACATCGTGTTGGTAGAGACCCACGCCGATATTGGCCGGATTAATTTTGACTAACTCCGAAAGGGGATCCAACAGACGCCGGCCGATAGAGACCGCGCTGCGCTGCGTGGCATCCAGTTCGGGCATTTCCTCGCGTCCCAGAGGACTTGTTGAATAAACGCTAGCTCCAGCTTCGTTGACCACCGTGTACTCCACTTCGTGATCCGCAAGTTCTTTAGCGATGATTTCTGCAACCAGATTTTCGGTCTCGCGACAAGCTGTTCCATTTCCGATGGCAATGGCCGACAGGTTGTGTTCATTGATCATCTGCACAATCTGGTCGCGAGCTTTTTTCAATCGTTCGCTCTTGCCCACAATGTGGACCAGACCATGGCCGACGATTCCTCCGAACTCGTCCAAAGCGGCCAATTTACAACCGCTGCGAAAACCAGGATCAATCGCCAGAACACGTCTGCCCACCACCGGAGGTTGTAGCAACAGATTACGGAGGTTTCGGACGAACACCTGGATGGCATGGATCTCGGCTTTATCGGTCAATTCTCGCCGGGCCTCCCGCTCGAGGCTCGGTAAAATCAACCGCGTCAAGGAGTCTCGCGTGCAGCGCGATAGATATTCGGCATGGGGATGCTCCGGGTCGACCAGCATTTTTTCGGATTCTTCAAACAATGCTGCGTTGTCCGCCTCAATTCTGACACGCAGCAGCCCAGCACGTTCCCCGCGATTGATTGCCAACATGCGGTGCGGTGGAATTCGCTGCAGGGGTTCGGAATATTTGAAGTAGTCCTTGAAAGCGGCCTCCAGTTTTTTGCGTTTTTTATCTTTTTTCTCCTGGCGTCTTTCCCGCATCGAGAATCGTCTGGTCTGTTTGGATTCCGACACCACGGGGTCTTTTCCCGTTTCTTCGGAAGTCTTCGGCGAAACTTTGGAATCCGTTGGCTGGGATTCTTGTGAAACGTTTTCAACAGAAGCTGCGGGCTCCTGCTCGGCCGGTTTCGCTGTCGCCGGGGAGCTGTGTGCGGGTTGGTCCGCACCTACGACCACCGTCGACTGTTCAGTATCCACGTTACCCACTTCTGTCTCAGCTGCATCTGGCTTCGCAACCGGGGGGGTAGGCTGAGCTGCGGTGGCGTTTTCCGTTGCTGCAGGGGGGGAATCAGGCTTGGCGTCGGACGCATTGGAGTGAACCTGTTTCGCGGGTTGGCCAGCCGGTTCAATCCGTGTGCTCACGAGTTTACCGGTTCTTCGGAAGATGCGGCGCAAACGGTTCCGCACATCGGCTCGGTCGCCGAAGTTCTCAGCCAGCAGATGCCCTACTCCTTCCCACACGTCGTCAGTCGAAGCGAGCGCCTTGGCGGGATCGACAAAGTCCTGCGTACGTCGATCCAGATCCTCCTTACTGCAATTCGCGTTCAACACCTCCACCGCCAAGGGTTCCAACCCTTGTTCGCGGGCCTTCGTGGCCAGCGTTTGTTTTTTCGGTTTGAAGGGCAGATAGAGATCCTCCAGCCATTTGGAAGATTTGGCCGCTTGAATCTGGGCGGTAAGTTCCTCGGTCAGCCTGCCCTGGGTATCGATAGATTTAAGAATCTTCTGTTTTCGGTCTTCTAAAGTCCGCAGCTGCTCGACCTGCCGCTGGATCTCCCGAATCTGTTCTTCGTTCAGGCCACCGGTTTGGTCTTTGCGATAGCGTGTGATGAAAGGGATGGTGTTGCCATCGTCTAGCAACGCCACTGCAGCTTGGACTTGGTGCAGAGGAAGCTGAACCCCTTTAGCTATGAGTTCTAGATCGATGGAAATGCTGATGTCCATGCCGTCGATTTCGAACAAGCGATGCCGCAAACATTAAAACAAAACGCACTTACCATCTGGGCAATCTAGCGCTTCATCCTTCGATTGTCAAGCTTCGCTAGCACCACGAGGAGGGGAGTCTCCGTCCTGGCAAAAAAAAAGGAAATTTCCCCATATCAGATCAAATCCCTTCAATGGTTTCTGCCGATAACTTGAGTAGAAGCGGCAGGAGGGCGCCCCGTCAGCGCGCATCCGGCGTCGTGCCAGCACATTTGACGGGCAGATAAGGTCCTTTACACAAGGCAGTCGACTCCATGATTCAACCACTTCGAGTCTATTACGGACCTGAAGACGAAAACACCGCTCTTCTGGATCAACAACAGGTCAAACAAGAAACCGTTTCTATGGCCCTGGGGGACGTGTTTCCAGCTCTGATGGACGCTCTGGAATCCGGTCGAACGTGGCCACAGGACTTCGCCGACGATGAGATCACCATTTCATTGGATCTCTACGAGGTAATTCTGGCCTACCAGCACTATCGCCGGCCATCGGCTTGAAAATTCCAGTCCACGATGCTTCGATTGACTATTTTATCAGCCGAGCCGCCGAGGGCTCGGCTTTTTTCGTGGCAGGGCGAAAAGGCCAACAAGTCATGAGTCAAGTCCTACCATAAATCGCCCGTTTGAAAGTGTGCACACGGTCGTCGCACCCCAATTCAGTCTTTACTCAGACATTGGCTGCTTTGCTTCATGGGATATTCCCAATCGTCTTTTGAACCGGGGATGATAGGGTGGAACACCTTGGTTTCGGGTTCGCACGGGCGCCTGTAGCTACTGACACCTATAGCAACGAGGTCTACCTTGAGTGACTCCAAACGGAAAACGGAATCTTCCGGTTCCCCTCCTGAGTCGACACAAGATTCAACTGCGTTAGATTCCGGCTGGGGTTCCGAAGATCTGATTGATCGAATCAAAGACTCGGCAGACAAGCTCGCTCGGGATCGTTCTTCTCGTGGCGACCTGAAGATTCTCAGTCGCGCGCTGCGCGAGCTGCGGTATGCCTTCAAAGTTTTCTCACCGTATCGTAATCGACGAATCGTGAGCGTCTTCGGATCTGCTCGAACAGCCGCTGATGATCCCAGTTACGAGCAAGCGGCACAGTTCGGACGTGCCATGGCAAAACAGAATTGGTTGGTCCTCACAGGTGCCGCCAGCGGCATCATGGAAGCCGGGCACCAGGGGGCGGGGCGGGAGAACTCCATGGGACTGAACATCATGCTGCCTTTCGAACAGGATGCCAATCCAGTGATCGCGGGAGATCACAAGCTCGTGCATATGAAGTATTTTTTCACACGCAAATTGATGTTTGTGAAAGAATGCGACGCGGTGGCTTGCTTCCCCGGAGGATTTGGCACGCTGGATGAAGCCTTGGAAGTATTGACTCTGCTCCAGACAGGTAAAAGAGACATGGTACCGGTGGTGCTCATCGATCCCCCCGGTCAAACCTACTGGCAAGATTTCCATCACTTTGTCCAGAAGAATCTGCTGGCCGACAAGATGATTTCTCCCGATGACTTGTCCCTCTATAAGATGACACACGATTCTCTGGAGGCTGTGGACGAGATCCTGAGGTTTTTTCAAAACTATCACAGCATGCGCTACGTGGAGGACCGACTTGTCTTGCGATTGTTGAAGGCTCCGACAGATTCTTTGCTGCAGCAGATTCAAGGAGACTTCGGCGACCTTCTGGCGGAAGACGACTTTCAGGTATGCAAAGCTCTGGATCAGGAACAAGACCAACCGGACCTGGCGCATCTCCCGCGTCTTGTGTTCCGGTTTAATCGTCGCAGTCTCGGCCGACTGCGTCAGCTGATTGACACAATCAACGGGGCTGTCTCGGTTTGACACAGGGCCGGGTCAACGCTGACTGAGTGTGTGCACGAGATCAACCAGCGCGACTACATTGTCGACAGGGGTCTGTTGCAGAACCCCGTGTCCCAGATTGAAGATATGTCCCCGTCGATTCTGTGCCTGATCCAGAATTGCCTGAACGCGTTGCCCGATCTCCTGTCGGTCGGTTAACAGTGCGGCCGGTTCGAGATTTCCCTGAATGGCGCGGTCATGGCCAATCATCCGCCAGGCTTCATCCAACCCGACTCGCCAATCCGCCCCGACCACCGAACTCCCACCCTCAGCAAGCAAAGGAAGCAAGGCCGGATTACCGGTTGAAAAACTGATGACCGGTACTCCCGCAGTAACGTCCGAAATGATCTGTTGGACATAAGGCAACACATAACGTCGATAATCTTCAGGCCCCAAACAACCTGCCCAGGAATCGAACAGTTGTACACATTGTGCTCCAGCAGAGATTTGCGCATTTAAATACAGGGTCACAGCGCGCGTCAATCGCTCCATGAGGGCCCGCCACGCTCCTTCATCTCGATACATCAGAGTCTTTGTATTCAAGTGATTTCGACTGGATCCCCCCTCAATGGCATAGCTGGCAAGTGTGAAGGGGGCACCGGCAAAGCCAATGAGAGGGATGTTGGCTGGCAATTCGCTCCGGGTGAGCCGGACCGTTTCGGTAACAAAATGCAATGCGTCGACACTTTCGAGTTCCAGGAGTCGATCGACATCTCCTCCTTCACGGAGTGGATTGTGAATAATCGGGCCTTCACCCGCGGCATATTCCAACTCCAGCCCCATCGGTTCGAGAATGGGAAGCAGATCGGAGAAAATAATCGCAGCATCAACTCCCAGCCGCTTGACGGTGGTCACCATGACCTCGGCGCAGAGGGCCGGATTCTTACAGAGCTCGAGAAAAGTCGTTTTATTGCGCACCGCTCGATATTCAGGCAGGTAGCGTCCTGCTTGCCGCATAAGCCACACGGGGGTCACCCCGGTCGGTTCGCAGCGACAGGCTTTCATGAAAGGGCTGTCGTACCAGGGAGCCGAAGGATCGGCCACATCTGACACGGGGCTGGAAATTGTTTCCCTGATTTGTTTTTTGCGAGCTAACAGACTTTCCGCTCGCTCGGCCGAGGCCGCCACCAGTTGGCCCATTTTTCCCTGATCCGATTCAATGTCGACCGGCAAATGAAACGATTGCAGCATTTCCGTTGTCGTCGGACCAATCGAAGCGGTCACCGCGGCTCGAATTCCTTTCTGAACGGCGGATAGGATTCCCATCGAGTCGGCAACCTGCAACACATTGGTCACCTGATTGGCCGAGGTAAACAGGACCACGTCGACTCGCTTTTCAGACAGGGCTTCGAGATTTTTCTTCAGCGGGTCACAATCTAGCGGCAGATCCCATCGATAAACCTTCACACCGATAACACGAGCACCGCGAGCTTCCAGGCCGGCAATCAAGCTGGGGTTCGTTTTGCCATATTCCTGCAATCCGACCGTTTGATTGGCAATCGATATTTCCCGATCAGCCGTGTTTAACACCTCCCGCCAAGTATTGGGCTCCGGAACCCTGTGAGTGGGCTTGAGACCCACTTCGTTCATGGCCGCCATGGCTTTAGGTCCGCGGGCTATGGTTGTGATGTCGGACAACGCTTCAAGGAACCGTTCCCGGTCCACGTGTCGTTCGAGGACCCGCAGCAGATGCCTGAATCCCACGCCCGTCATCACAATCACGATGTCAACCTGGCCTGTGATCAGCTGATTAGCAAAATCGATCACGGGTCGCGTATCTTCGAGAGGGACCTCTCGCATGGAAGGGCTTACCTGCGGCAACCCGCCTAACCGTGCAATCAAACGCGAGATTTCCTCGGCTCGTCGACTTTCAAAGGCGGCTACACGTAAACCACGGAAATCTTTTGGTCGTTCACTCATCTTAGACATACTAACCCAGACGCGCGTATATCTGAAGGTAGGCATCTGTGCTACGATGTGGCCATGGCCGAGAAACAACCAGACTTCGAAGAATTGCAACAAGGATTTTCCAGAGAGGGGATCGATGGTCTACTGTCCGTGCTGGAATCCTCTTTGAGACGAGACAAGAAATATCACGAACTCTTCGAGGCATTGAAAATCCGGGTTCGTCACCGCCTTGGGTTGCCGACGCTCGACAACGGGTTGGGAGACAGCCAGGAAGCGACCCAGCGAGACGCCTTGGAAACAGGACTACTGGACTCTTGCCGCGATGTGGGAATGGCTCTTCTCCGGGACGGTCGCATCCGTGAGGCCTGGATGTATTTACGGCCCGCCATGGACCCAAAGAGCCTGATCGAGCAGTTGGATCAGGTTCCGATCAACGATGAAAACCGTGACGAGATGATCGAGTTAACTCTTCACGAAGGTCTTGACGTGGCACGCGGCTATGCCATGGTGTTGGAACATTATGGCACCTGCAACGCGATCACCACCTTCCAGTCGTTCGCTCACGGGAAAACGCGTGGTGAACTTCAAGACCCGGTCGGACTGCTGGTCGAGCATGTGTATCGGGAATTAACACAATCGGTGCGTGGTCACATCGAACGAGAGGAATCGACTGAGCCCAGCGAAGATTCGCTGGGCCAGCTAATCGCGCAGCGGAATTGGTTGTTTGGGGAATTCAGCTACCACATTGACGCTTCACATTTATCATCCACGGTCCAGGCGGCCCGTTTCCTGGACGATCCGAGATCACTCCGCATGTCCCTGGAGATGACCGATTACGGAAGTCGGCTCAATCCGCAATTCCAATATCCCGGAGAAGAACCGTTCGTGGAAACCTATCCCAGTCACCAACTTTATTTCCAGGTACTGCTCGATGAGGATCGAACGAACGCACTTCGCTTCTTCGAAGAAAAGGCTCGGGAGATAGACGCCTATGAACAGGGCACGGCGGCGGCTGAAACCTACATCGACTTGCTGTCTCGCGTGGGACGTTTCAACGAAGCCATTGAAGCGCAGATCGAGCTCATCCCTGACAATGTGCACACCACCGGACTGGCTCCGGACTTGTTAGAACTTGCCCAGCGCGCTCAGAATTACGACTCGGTCCTCAAATACTATCAGGACCGCGGCAACCTTTTGGCCTATGCAACTGGCTTGTTGCAGGCAAAATAAAAAAGCCTGCCCGAGTAATTTTCTACCCGGACAGGCCTTGAAGACTAACGTTTCGCTTCTCGCGATACTTAACGAATCACACTCGTGAGGATCACGTGCCGCTTCTTGCTAGGTACGAAAGCCGAAGGGTCGACAATCGGGGCCGGAGGCATCGGAGCAGCGTCGCTCGCTTCAGGAGCTTCTTCCAGGTCGTCGCCGTCACTTCCAGAGTCTGCACATCCGCTGTCACAGTCGCAACCGGAATCACAACCACAGCTGTTCAGTGAAGGCAGCGCGGGAAGCTTCAGATTGCATAAGGCCGACAGGAGGCCACCGCCGATGTTGCAGCCGGTGCAACCCAAATCACAACCGCAGGAAGGCTCACAACCACAGGTTGGCTCAGCCTCACAACCACACGCAGGGGCAGCTTCGCAACCACACGCAGGGGCGTCGCAACCACATCCAAGCACCTTGTCCAGCAACCCACCCGCAAAGCTGTGGCCACAGAGACCAAGGCTCAGGACGAGTGCTCCAATTATCATATTCCATTTCATCGAGCTACATCTCCTTTAAATTGAACTGCCTAGCAGGCGTTTCCTAATACTGGCCAAGTGCAAGAGGCTATTGCCTACGCAGCATGACTTAACCAAGCAGGAATCCGTCTGGCCTCGTTGTTTCCGCGGGCGAGACCCGAGCGATGGCAGGTCTTGGTGGTAGGCAAGGTGAGGACTCTCGTCCGCACACAGCTTGCACGATGTCTTACGTCAGGCCGGTCGAGCACTCCGTTGACTCGATGATGTCCACTCCGGTTGACTGACGCTCTGGTTACACCGCACGAGGTACTAATAAACTCACCGTGCGACAATTTGGATATCGGTTTGCATGTTGAAATAGCTTGAGGGTTCAAAAGCAATTTTCAGCAAGTGGTGTAAATGACCTGTCGCGCAAAATTTGTCGAAAAATTGCACTGGGGAAACTTTGATGATTGGTCTACTCGGTTGCCATCTTGGTGGACAACACGTATGCTACTTTGTGGTTGAAGTATCGTTACAATCGGTCTAGCTTTACACTTCAGGCGCCATCCCGCCCTCCATTCGACAAACGCTATGAATCACTTGCCGAAGCTTCTGTTTGCTAGCGTCTTTCTCCTGCACTCCAGTTTGGCAGCGGCTGACGACTCTCAGCCATCTGAGTCGGCAGGAATTAGGTCTGTCAGCGACAAGGCGGAGCCATCCTTTGATTGGTCTCACTGGCGGGGTCCCGAGTACAACGGCACATCCCGGGAAACGGGACTGATCAACAGCTGGAATCCCGACGGCGGCCCCGGGGGAAATGTTCTCTGGAAACGCGACAGCTTGGGCGGAAGAAGTACTCCCATCGTCTTGAATTCACGGCTCTATACCATGGTAGGTACCGAGTTCGGTGAAAAGGTCATCTGCGTCGACGCTGCATCCGGAAAAACTCTCTGGGAAAACTCTTTTAACGTATGGCTTTCGGATGTTCCCAAGGAACGCGTGGGTTGGTCCTCGGTGGTCGGTGACCCCCAGACAGGGAATGTCTATGCCCTGGGCGTTTGTGGCTACTTCCAGTGCCTGGATGGGAAGAGCGGAAAAACGCTTTGGTCGGCCCCCATGCATGAACAATTCGGGCTACTGAGCACTTATGGTGGGCGCACCAATTTTCCTTTCATCTGCGAAGACTTGGTAATTGTCAGCGCGGTCGTCATCGGATGGGGCGAAATGGCCAAACCTGCACACCGTTTTCTGGCATTCGATAAAGAAACAGGCGAAGTCGCATGGTTCCAAGGCACGCGACCATTGCCTTACGACACAACCTACAGCAGCCCGACGCTGACTGTTCTCAATCATGAGAAGGCGATGGTCTTCGGGTCGGGTGACGGAGCCCTGTGGGCTTTCCAGCCACGTACCGGAGTTCCCATCTGGAAATTTCGTTTCTCTCGACGAGGACTCAATGTGTCTCCTCTGGTTGTGGGGGGTCGAGTCTATTCGGGTCACAGCGAGGAAAACATCTACGGCAGCACGATGGGCTCGGTCGTTGCCCTGGAAGCGATCGGTCGCGATGACATTACGGACTCGAACGAATTGTGGTCACGGCCCGAATTGATGGTGGGTAAAAGTTCTCCCTGCTTGATCGATGACCGGCTCTATTGTTTCGACGACGGCGGGAGACTTCATGTTCTCGATGCTGATACGGGTGAATCGATCGGCCGGAAATACTACCTGCGGGGTAGCATGCGGGCCAGCCCTCTTTATGCCGACGGTAAAATCTATGCCTTCAGTTCCACTGGTAATTGGCACATTCTTCAACCCGACAAGCGACGGGGTGTCAAGGTGGTGAAAAAAGGACGCCTCAACGCCGGTGAAGAAGTTCATGCTTCCCCCATCTGCTCCAATGGCCGGATCTACCTGCAAACCAGTACCACGCTGTATTGCCTGGAGGACACCCAACAAGAGCACGGGTTTTCCATCCGCCCCGCGACGGCCCAAGAACGGCCTGTTTCCGAGGATCTCCAACTGGCTCACGTCCAAGTGGTCCCCGAGGAAGTCCTGATGTCAACCGGCGAAACAAAACAGTTCAGGGTGCGACTCTACAATGCTCGCGGACAACGACTCGAACCGGTCGCAGCCTCGTTCTCGGTCGACGGTCCTGGCCAGATCTCGTCCGATGGCACGTATCAAGCTCCCGATGACACGCGACACGTGGCCGTGACCATCCGGGCGACGGCTGGAGACATCGAGGGCAAGTCGCGAGTTCGAATTGTGCCACCATTACCCTGGGAATTCGATTTCGAGGACGTCGCGCTCAATCCAAGAACCAAGTCGGGACAACCGTCCATCACCTGGATCGGAGCACGGTATCGCCATGTGGTACGCCAAATCGACGGTAGCAACGTGCTGGCTAAAGTAACGACCATTCCTAAAGGAAAACGTAGCCGGTGCTGGTTTGGTCATCCCGAACTACACGACTACACGATTCAGGCCGACGTGCGAGCTACCATCCAAGACAACAAAATGCCTGATATCGGCTTGATCGCTCAGGGTTATGCACTGGATTTGCAGGGTGCCCACCAACAGTTGCAAATACGGACGTGGACCACCGAGTTACGGATGGCCCAAACGGTCAACTTCGACTGGCAACCTGATCGTTGGTACACGATGAAATTCCAGGCCGCAAACAAATCGGGAAAAGCCATATTACAAGGTAAGGCCTGGCCGCGTGACGAACCGGAACCGGACCAATGGCACATCCGGGTTGAAGATGATTTCCCCAACCGCCGGGGAAGTCCCGGTCTGTTTGGGAACGCCAAAGACGCTGAGCTTTATCTGGACAATCTGCGTGTCTTTGCCAATGAAGATGAGGGAAGGACCTGAACGGTTTGTCGCGTGTTCACCCGGTCATCAACAATGACGCAGTCTCTGCAAATTAATCGTTGAAGGAACCCAGTATGATGTCCTGTTTTTACTTTGGTAGGATGGCTCGACCATGGATCATATTCTCGTGTTTGATGGCCCTCTTTCTCTCCGCTTGCCAACCACCCGCGGGGAGGCCTCCCTCGAACTCGACATCCGCTGAAGTCTCCACGCCAGCGATCTCAGAGGTTACTGAAACCCGGGCGGAAAATACCACACCGGTAAATGACGCCGCACAAACTCCTGGTGCGGAAGACGTTCATCCTGACGATGCAGATTCTGCCGCTACCGAAGTTGCACACGAGAAGGCGCTCGTCAGCCAGACAGTCCAGGAAACAAACGATACAGCCTTTAGCATCGAACGCGGAGATTGGGCCCAGTGGGGCGGGAACTCTCTACGTAACAACACGCCGGTAGGCGAGAATATCCCCAGCGAATGGGACATCGGATCGATTGACCGGCGCACCGGCGAGTGGAACTCTGATGAATCAAAAAACATCAAATGGGTATCGAGAGTGGGAAGCCAAACCTATGGAAATCCCGTCGTTGCCGATGGAAAAGTCTACGTCGGAACCAACAATGCTGCTGGCTACCTGTCTCGCTATCCGGGCGATGTGGACCTGGGCTGCATGCTCTGTTTCCGCGAATCCGACGGCGAGTTCCTGTGGCAACATTCAAGCGAAAAACTGTCGTCTGGCCGCGTTCATGACTGGCCCCTTCAAGGAATCTGCTGCGCCCCGCTGGTGGATGGTGATCGACTATGGTTTGTCTCCAGTCGTGGGCACGTGGTGTGTGTCGACACCCAGGGTTACTACGACGGTGAAGATGATGGACCTGTACAAAATGAACTTGCACGGTTGTTCAAGGAAAATCCGTCTCTCACCGCCGGATTGAATGACGGATACCTGCCAGATTCATTGCGCTCGGTGATTACAGAAAAACAAATCGATTTCTCGGGTCGCTTGCGAGTGGAAACTATTGAGGAGGGCCAACGTTGGAACTTGCGACTGAAATCAAGAAATGAAACAGTTTATTACGATCTTCAACTTCAAGACAATCAACTGTATTTCTCCTCCATCGAGTCCAATGAACCGGAAGCCGAAGGCAGCCTGCTTTTCAAGGCGGCAGCAACCCTGGATGCCGGTCTGAATGAGGGTCAGGTTTCTGAAGTTTTACAGGCATTCAGTACAGCGCGGGGATTTGCGTGTAACGACAATGCGACGGTAACTGTGGAAGATCCTGATCAAAGCTGGAACATTACCGCAGGGGTCGAAGGAGAGGCGCGCCAGCTGCGGCTTCGACGTACCGGTCCCACGTTAACAGCCTGGCAAGTCGTGACGCCCCAGGATAAGCAAGAGGCGGATACGGTTTGGACTTACGACATGATGAGTCAACTACGAGTCTCGCAACATAACATGTGCAGCTGCTCGGTAACCGCTCTGGGCGACATTCTCTTTGTCAACACATCCAACGGGGTGGACGAATCTCATAAAAATATCCCCTCGGTAACCGCGCCCAGCTTCATGGCAATGAACAAGCATACTGGAGAGGTGCTTTGGACCGACAGTTCACCCGGCCCCAATATTTTACATGGGCAGTGGTCCTCACCGACCGTGGGAATCATCAACGGCGAACCTCAGGTGATCTTTGCCGGAGGAGACGGATGGGTTTACAGTTTTCGGGCGGACGAAGGAGTCGACGGAAAGCCTGAACTGCTCTGGAAATTTGACGCAAATCCCAAGACCTCTGAATGGAAACTGCGCGGTAACGGAACCCGTAACAATATTATTGCCACACCGGTGATCTGCCAGGACCTGCTTTATGTTGCGGTCGGGCAGGATCCGGAACATGGTGAAGGCAACGGCCACTTATGGTGTATCGATCCTAGCAAACGGGGTGACGTGAGCAGCGAACTAGCGGTCAAAGTCAATGATCGCGAAACTTCCATTCCTCATCGCAGGATCCAGGCCGTGATCGAGGAAGAAGGAGAAATCGCAATTGACAATCCTAATTCGGCAGTCGTCTGGCACTACGACACCTTCGACCAGAACGGTGACGGGGAAATCGAGTTTCATGAAGAAATTCATCGTAGTTGCGGCACGGTCACCATCAAGGATGACATCCTTTACATTGCCGACTTTAGCGGAATTTTTCATTGTTTGAATGCTCTGACGGGTCACGTTCACTGGACCTATGACATGTTCTCCCAGGCCTGGGGTTCGTCGCTGGTCGTTGACGGAAAAGTCTTCATCGGTGACGAGGAGGGTGACATCGCTGTTTTTCCTCTGACGGCCGACCGGCAGAAGGCGTTAATCCAGGTCGAGGAAGATGAGTGGCAACCCGCTTTGGGTGAAATCAAAATGGAAAACTCTGTCTACAGCACTCCCATCGTTGCTAACGGCGTGCTCTTTATCGCCAATCGCACGCACCTGTTTGCCATTTCTTATCCCGGAGAGGATCAGGTTACGCTGCAAAATCAACCTTGAACCCCGATATTCAGCTGCCTCGACGACCCACGGTGACACAACTTTTCATGAAATTCTGCTGCCCAAACAAGTCCTGGACATCGGGCAGTGCGACATGGATCACGTGCCGTCTCGCCAATTGATCCAGAGCCGGTTTGATGCGCAACTCACTCCAGCTCATGGCATCGACGACGCATCGGAGTCGCTCGAGACACAAGCCTTCGACTTCGTGCTGGTCAACCGTCAATTCGACCGCGACCAGAGCGACGGGATCGAAGTCATTCGAGAACTAGAATCTCATACCCGTTGGTCCGGTGTTCTAACGATGCTGGTTTCTAATTTCCCCGAACACCAGCAATCCGCAACCGCTGCTGGAGGCGAACCCGGCTGTGGCAAAGCAGCCCTGCAGGCAACTGTGACTCGCCAAGGCATAGCGCGCATCCTGGAACTATGAACTGGGCCCTGCATTTGTTTACTCCAAAAACTTCAATCCCGATTCCTGAAATACATTGCGGCAAAAACAGCTCCCCCGATTGCCACTCCGAGCAGAATTCCTAAAAGGGCGCCGGGGTACTTTAGTTTAAAGATCAGTTGGGACGCAACAATCACCCCGTTGGCAACCAGGACGCTGATTAATAGGGGCTGTTTGAGTTCTTCGTCCATTGCCGTTTGGTCCCTTCTCTTGATAGTATTTTCTGGGGCCATCGCTTTCCGTGATTGGTAACAGGAAACCGGATCTTGGCGACAGTCACCTGACGAGGACAAAGCCGCAACAAGGGTATCCCCGATTGAGAGGAAACCGCAGCCGGCATCCTGGAATCTCAGTATACCGATCCGTGCCACAACGCTCGACCCTTCCAACCCAGCACACCCGAAACGAGCGGTCGATAAAACAAATTCTACCAGCACAGACTCAAAGCCCTGGCAGTAAGAACCCTCCAGAGCAATGATGGGATAAGCGTGGATCCATTGATCACCCGCAGCACGGATCGAGATAACCCGTTTGAAGCTGAGAAGAAACCCAAGGGTGACAAAGTGAATGCAGACAGAGCCGGTCGAAATCATTCTGCGAGTCCGGCCCGGAGCCACCGGCCCGCGTTACTCACTCAGTGATCTCTTCCTTCACTTTTTGCACAAAATGAGGCGTCTTTTGTGACGTGGAGAGATCCGAAGCCTTTTTTTCCGCCTGCTTCTTTTGGTTGAATTCGTAAAGAGCCACCCGCTTGAGAGACTGGTTAAAGACTCCCCAGAATATTTTCATGCGGATTACTTTATCTTGTTTCTTCGCCCGGGTCTTCCGCTTCACGGGGGTTTTCTTTTTTTTCGCCGTTTTCGTAGCACCCCCAGCCGCTGCGGCTTCAGATTCTTCCCGTAACTCCTTGCGATTTACAACTTTACGAGCCATAAGTGGTTTTTTCTTGGTTGCGATTCCGAATGAAAAGAAGTCCACCTGTCCGACCAACCGACGGTCATGATAGCCCAATATCACTTCCGTGACTAGTTGCCGTCAATCGGAGTCGCCCCCGGTGGGGGCGTACCCTTACCCTGTTTGACATACTGCGACCGTAGTCTCCCGTATTCAGCCCCACTGGGCAAATCTTCCTCAATTTGCCCCCCGGCGACCGCCGCGTTGAATAATCGTTTCAGATAGAGACGACACCACCCGCAGCCTGTGCCCGCCCCAAAGCAGTCGCTCAGCTGACCTGCCCGGCGAGGTCGCTCCACACGGAGAAAATTAACGACCTTTCTCTTGGTAACATGAAAGCAGAGACAAAGTTCGTCGTCCAGTTCCATCAGCCAGGTCCTCGTCGTCGTTCAGCAACTCTTGCAATGCCGGCCCTGCCGTTTTGATCTCACAGCTTCGCTTGGGTAGCCAGGAAAAGACCAATACG
Organism: Planctomycetaceae bacterium; assembly: GCA_002726515.1. GTDB lineage: Bacteria > Planctomycetota > Planctomycetia > Pirellulales > Pirellulaceae. Next base: position 14,621 of record PBTE01000181.1, read on the forward strand.
ACAAGCGCTCTTGAAATTCTCAATGTCGAGTGCCTCGCCTGTCATATGTTGATTGATCTGACCACATCCCAAGGATACCGTGGGGATGCCACGTGCCACCATCCAGTTCGCGTCCAAGCCCCCGTTGGCCACTGCCCGAACCGGTTGACCACCTGTTTTCACAACCGCCTGTTCCGCAGCCAACACACTCGGATCGTCTTTCTGCAATTGGAATGCCTCGTAATCCAGCCGACCGTCGAAATCGACGCTGCCCGACTGCCCACTGTTGTTTTTTATCTGACCGGCCGCCCGTACAAATGCTTTTTCGATTTCCTTCAAAATGCGTTTACGGAATTGGGGATCGTGACTACGCGCCTCGGCCTTCAGTTCTACATCATCGGAGACAACATTGGTGGTCTCGCCACCATGAAAGGAGCCCACGTTGCTGGTACCGCGCTTACTTCCCTTGCAAATTTGGCCGTGCCAACCTCCGCGGACCAATTCTGCAATGGCAAGCGAAGCAATGGCAATGGCACTCACACCGCGTTCCGGAGCACCACCCGCATGACTGGCGATTCCACGAATCTTGATGGCCATACGGTATCCCCCGGTGGCACCCACCGTCAACTTCTCCCAGGAACCCCCATCCCAATTGAAGGCCCGCTTCGGTTTGCGCAAGATCGCGTGATTCAGGTGCCGAGCACCGTGCAGGCCGATTTCTTCCTGGATGGTCCAGCAAAACGTGACTGGTGGATGTGGCAAGCCTCGTTCCAGAATCTCCAAGGCTGAATTCAGAACCACGGCGCAGCCGGCACGATCATCCGCTCCCAGGGCTCGTTGAGAATTGCTGGAAACAATGAAACCGGAGCGACGTACAGGACTCGATCCCACGCAAATCGGAACGGTATCCATGTGCGCCATGAGCAACCGGCGTGGTCCCTGAATGTTGCCCGGTAGAACAAATACCAAATTTCCCGTGTCGCCGCGAACCGGCGTGCGCCGATTCGCAGCATCCCTGCGAATCATGGCTCGAGGAACACCTGCCGCTTGAAGTTTTTCCGTAATATAATTTGCTACACGACCCTCCTGGCCACTCTTGCCCGGAAGAGCCATGAGTTCTGTTACCAGGTCGATTGCTCGTCGAAAGTTTGGTTTGTGGCCGTTGAGAGTCATGGGATCTAAAAGTTTCTTGAATTGCCGCGGCGCGACTACCCTTTCACGAACTACAGTCTAACGTCTAACGTCCCTCGGTCTCCAGTCCCTGGAAACTCACTTTGGACAGACCGTGGCCATGCACAAGGGGGCATTGGAGACCTTCGCGGGATCTGTATCTGACCCGGGCAAACCGCTATCCTGAAACCTCGTCATGCGACACTTACTTGATCCAACTTGTGACATCGAATCCTGGCTCGCAGAAAACGGACAGCCAAGTTACCGTGCTGCGCAACTGAGACAGTGGATCTATCAGAAACGCGCTGGAAGCTTGCAGGGCATGAAAAACGTGCCCAAGAGTCTCCGAACACAACTTGATCAGGATTTCCAGTTCTGGACGACGCAAGTGGTACGGCATCAGCGAGCAGAAGATGGAACAGAAAAACTTCTCCTATCACTTGCCGACGGGCAGACTATGGAATGTGTGCTGTTGCGAGACGGAGTACGTCGTACCATCTGTATCAGCTCGCAGGTTGGTTGCGCAATGGGGTGTGTGTTTTGCGCAAGTGGTTTGAATGGCCTGCAACGAAATCTGACTTGCGGGGAAATCGTAGAACAGATGTTGCGTTTGCAACAGCTCCTAGAAATAGAAGAAAGATTGAGTCACGTGGTGGTCATGGGAATGGGTGAGCCACTGGCAAATCTCGATGCACTCCTGCCATCTCTCCGAATAGCGTCGCACCAGGATGGGCTGGGTATCAGTACGCGTAGAATTACCATTTCCACAGTCGGCCTGCCAAAGGCCATCCAACGACTTGTTGAACTTAAAACGGGTTACCATCTGGCTGTTTCGTTGCACGCACCGGACGATTCCTTGCGAAATCAGTTGGTACCTGTCAACAAAAACGTTGGATTGCATCAGATCCTGTCGGCCTCCGACAAGTATTTCGAGGCCTCGGGCCGGCGGTTGACTTTCGAGTACGTCCTGCTATCCGAACTGAATGACTGCGAGCAGCACGCCCAGAAATTGTCCCGGCTGCTGAAGGGGCGATCTGCCCTGGTCAACCTTATCCCCTACAATCCTGTCGCCGGCCTTCCTTATCGTTATCCCACAACGACGGCAGTGAGTCGCTTTCGCGAAATCCTCCAGCAAAATGGCCTGAATGTCCAAGTGAGACAGCGTAAGGGCGACAAAATTCAAGCCGCTTGTGGACAGCTGCGACGGGAAAACCGGCCGATTATCGGCAAACCGGCCACTGACAACCCATAAAAATCTCCGGCCGGCCTAATTCTCCTCCCCGAAAGCAGAAACTTTTCGACCGGAGCTGGGTTAAATAGTTAAATAACAGAAGCAGCTTGCCGTGCCACCTCGATTGGCTGGCGACAGGCCCTCAAACGGTCTAGAGTGGTGCAGTTGAGCAGAGGGTCGAATTCGGAAAGTTTCCAGACATTTCCAGGTGGGAGTTGTCGTTGGCAATTAGTGAATCCACGGCACTGAAATACGAGAGACTGGACCCGGATGTCCGGCTGATGCTGAAGGTGCGCGACGATGACGCGGTGGCGTTCGAGGAACTGATGCGCCGCTACCAATCGCGCCTGATCACGATCCTGCAACATGTCGTGGGAACACGGGACCAGGCCGAGGACCTCGTGCAGGACGTCTTTCTGCGAGTCTACCGCGCCCGCAAACGCTATGTTCCTGGTGCCAAATTCTCAACCTGGCTGTTCACCATTGCCAACAATGTGGCAAGAAATGCCCTACGCAGTTCGGCTCGACGGCACGAAGTCAACCTTGGTCCCACGGCGGGAAATGAGTCATCCGCACTGACTCTGGATCAGCTTGCCATGGCGGCCAGTGGCCAGATGCCAACTCGCCAGTTTGACCGAAACGAAATGGCTGATATTGTACGTCTGGCCGTTACATCGTTGAATGAGCGACAGCAGATGGCGGTCCTGCTGTCCAAATTCGAAGAAATGAGTTACGCAGATATTTCTCAAGTCATGGACCTTTCACCACAAGCGATCAAGTCGCTGCTCTCCAGGGCTCGCGGAAAACTGCGCAAGATCTTAGAACCATACCTGTCTCTTCAACAAGTCCCGGAAGACAACCAACCATGACTTGTCGAACGATGATCGGGCCTGGGGTGGGGGCCGTTCTGTCAAATCCAGCCAACTTTTTCCATCGCTTCGGTTTTTCGTTGCAGGGCATATCATGAATGATCGTGAAAAGGAGCGACAGAAAAAACTTGATACGATCCACGAAGAAATCGTCGCCTACCTGGATGGAGAACTTGACGAGAACGTTTCGCAGCGAGTCGAGCAGCGTTTGGGCCAGGATCCGACCTATCGGCGCCGCTTACAGCAAATGGAACGCGCATGGGACTGCTTGGACGCGTTACCTCAAGCGGAAGTAGACGAATCATTTACCCATTCCACCGTCGAAATGGTCGCCCTGGCTGCAGAAAAAGAACTGTCCCTGTCGGCCACAACTAACTCCAGGTCGTTGACAACCTGGTTCATAGGCGGGGCCCTGACGTTGGCCGCAGTCGCAGCCGGTTTTATCTTCACAACTTGGGTAATCCCTGACGCGAATCAAGAACTTCTGCAGGACCTGCCCATGATTGAAAACATCGACATGTATCTTCATGCTGACAACGTCGAGTTCTTGCAAAAACTGCAAGAGGAAAAGATCTTTATGTAGGAGCAGGATTCCTGTGCTGAAAGGGCATGCCAACAAGTTTTCCGTCAGTCCGCCGACTGCGACCCGCGCGGGCCTGATGTGGGTAACGTGGTTTGTCTGCGTGCTTCTGCTGCCTGGCGCCATCTTCGCAGGGGATAGCTCCCAGAGACCGCGGCAGCGACTCGACAAAATGAGCTCCGTCGAAAAAGAACAGTTGCGCGCTAAACGCGCTCGCTTCAAAGCGTTACCAGCTGACGAGCAGCAACGGATCAGACAACTGCATCAGCAGATCTCCAGTGAGCCTCAATTGGAGCAAATCACGCACGCGTATTTCTCCTGGTTAAAAACTCTACCCGCTATTCAGGTCGCCGAGCTGAAGTCCCTCTCCACGCCCCAACGGATCGTGCGCATCAAGGAAATACGGGGCGAACAACAGCAACAGCTCATCCAGCGTCTAGCCTCGAAACCTCTTTCCAAGAAAGACGGGCAAGCTGTTTTGAAGTGGGCTACACAATTCGTTGAACGGCACCAGGACGAGATTCTTACAAAATTTTCCACAGATCTGGAAAGACGGTATCATCAAATACGAAATTCTGGCCAGCGCAAGAGGTGGCTGCTCCACGCCGCATGGCAACGGCATGCCGCGCCAATGCCCAGCGGTCATGAGATTCAGCAACTTTTCGACCAACTCTCGCCCGCAGCGCAACAAGAACTTCAAGCCCTCCAAGAACCAGGAGAAAAAAAACAAGTTATTCGGCGGTGGGTGCAAACCTCGTTTGTCGAGCGCTTTGGCACAGATCAACTGCTGCCCATCGCCAATGAGAAACAGTTGGATGGATTCTACCGAGAATCTTTGACGCGAGATCAGAAGGAGCATCTGGACCGTTTGCCAGGCGCTGAGTTCCAACGTGAGCTGCAGCAGCTTTTCTACAACCGTCCTCACATGCCACAACCGGCCGGCCCTCGCCGACATTTTCGTCGCAAAGGCCCTCGCCACCATCCCCCCCGGAGGGACCGACCGCCCAATTAATTGGCCGGTTTCCGGCGGTGCCACTCGCGGGTTTGGCTTGAAACCCGTTCGGTAAGTGGTGACCCCACCACAAGACAACGATCCCATCCGGTCGGCCTGTCAGGTACGAACGAAAAGAATTCTCGTCGTCTAGAAACCGTTCACTACGGCTCACGAAACGTCGTCGCTGTCCGAAATTTTTCCCCGGCTCTGGACAGACCCTTACCTGGAGTAGGTCGAGAGCAACAGTGGCAGTGTGGTCGTCAAGTAATAGGCGCGGGGCGTGGTCAATTCAAACAGAGTAGCCAGGTCTAACTTCACTGCATCTGCCTGACTGAAACCGGCGAAATCAAAGAGCGAAATGGGTCTTTCGTAACGGACCACGTGGACGTCGTCTTTCTCCAGGCCTGCTACCTCGATGGCTCGCTCAATGGCATCTTCTATGAATCCGATCTGGTCCACCAATCCCTCGTTTTTTGCCTGGGTGGCTGTGAAGATTTCACCGGTGGCCAATTTTCTTAATTTGACCTCGTCGTCACGCAGTGCCGGACGTCCTGCCCGAACAATCTCTTTGAATCTGGCAAATGTTTCTCCCAAGTAGGCCTCCAGGACTTTCCGCTCGTCAGGAGAGATTTCCCGCGTCATGCTTAACATCTGCTTGCGGGGGTGGCTGGCGAAGGAGTCATCTTTGACTCCCCATTCTTTCATCAGACCCGTGATATCGTAGTGCGGAATGATCACGCCGATCGAACCAGTCGTCGTCGTCGGTTCGGCATAGATAGAATCTTTTCGATCACCGACCGCCATCGCCACATAGTAGCCTCCGCTGGCCGCTACGCTCCCCATACTTACCACGATCGGTATGTCCCTTTCCTCTCGCAATCTTTTCAAATGATGGTAAATGAAATCAGATCCGGTTACGGTTCCACCCGGAGATTCAACGCGCAGAACAATCGCTTTAACTTTATTGTCTGCGCGTACCCGGTCAATTTGCCGCTTAACGAATCCATCACCTTCCATGATGACGCCGGAAACAGAAATGATTGCTATTTTGTCACTTCCGAACCCGCCCTTGATGTCCGAAGCTGGAAAGGAGACGGACTTATCCTCGATCCCTTCGCTGGAATCGTACCCCCCAAAAGAAATTCCATGAGCGACCAACAATAACCCTTGAACCCCAATGATCAGAAAGCAAATTAGCAAACCGATCCATCCCAGGATGCCAATCAGCCTTCGACGCGGACGCCCAGCGGTAGGTTTGACCACTTCAGGAATAATCGGCGACGGCTGATGGCCGGGCGGTAGTGAATCGTGCGGGGAACCGAAGTGCTCGTTGGATTCCATCTTGTACATCCCTCCAATCGGTGGGGAAAATAGGACACATCACGGGTTATCGAAACCTGAATCAACTCCGGTCAGTTCCCTGACGAAGGTGGAACAGCGAGAAAACCAGCCTTCAAGAGACTCTTGACTCGGGTGACTGCCATTCTATCGGTGAGACATATTCGTGACAAAGGCTAAACCAAAACCTGGCCGCTGAGTTGCCCATAAATGCGCCGGTGCTGACCCCATCAGACTATGAACGACTGGTTTTCACAACCTTTCAACCCACCCAAAGACTCCGGTTTTTGTCGTTCAAACCTGATTCGAAGACCCCACCACCTCAACGTTCGCATGCCACGACTCGGGTCAAAAACTGCAAGCGGCAATTTTGGCACCTCCCCGGACAAGTTGCGGGCCCGCTTCGAAAACACGTTGGTGTTGCCACCATCGGTCCCCACTCGCTAAGCTACGCAGGTTCACCTGTTGCCAAATCAGTGGTTTTTCATGGAAGGAGTCGCGGAGTGCTGGTTTCTGCCTCGACGGGGTGTTTTGCGGAACTACCCCTTGCCGAAGTGCTTGATCGTCTAGTGGATCTTGAATTCACCAACGTCGAAATCGACATCCATGAGTCTGGACGACACCTGAAACCCTCCGAGGTGGCAAGGGATCTGGAAAAGGCGATTGACATCTGCCGCAAAACCAATCGGCTGAATGTGGTCTCCTATAGCGTGGAAATTGAGACGTCAGGCGAGGAACACTACGATCAATTCAAGGCTTGCTGTCAACTTGCCAAGGCCACCAAGGTAGTATCGATCACTGTTCCCTCTGCTGAGATCGGGACCCCTTTTAACGAAGAAGTGGAACATCTGCGCCGTCTCGTTTCCTTTGCATCTGCGGAAGGCATCTTGGTCAGCATGAAAAGCCAGATCGATCGTCTTTCACAAGACCCTAATACTGTGGTGGTTTTGTGCGACAACGCTCCCGGATTGGGATTGACCCTGGATCCCAGCCACTATGTCTACACATCCACTGCGGACCGAAATTATGACCAGGTAATGAAGTATGTGTACCACGTTCATTTGCGCGACACGAGCCGCGATGAATTGCAAGTTCGTGTGGGACGAGGAGACATCGAATACGGGCGACTTGTGAACCAGTTGAATAAGCACAACTACCGGGGTGCCCTGTCAGTTCACATTACAGAAATGCCGGATGTGGATCACTTTGCAGAATTGAGAAAGATGCGACTCTTGTTGGAGAGTTTGCGTTAACCAGGTTTGACCTGCGACCCTGGTTGGGGATATACCCCGGCCAACCAGGAGCAACAGCCTCTTGTCCGGCCGCACCAGTGTTTTCAGGGTGCTCGTCCGTATTTCGTGTTGCACAAGCGGACCGGGAGGTCGATCAAGCATCGGGTGGGAATTTCTATCGCACCAGTTCACTGTTCAACGATGCTAGCAGAAGTGATGCACCCAGCCTCCTGACTTCGGTCATTGTGCCACAAATCACGTTCTTGTGAGACTTCTACAGAAGTTCTTGTTGTGACCACCGGACTGATTTACCGAAGAACCCAATAACGGCTTTACGGAACTTCTTCGTTTCCGTCCCACCTGCCTGCTCCTCAACTCATCTTTAAGGAGATGAACGTGCACATCTCATCAAAGACCGCTTTCTTCGTTTTAGCCCCACTGATCAGCCTGCATTCATTGGCCCCAAACTTAAAAGCCACCCCCCCCCATTTCGTCGTTGGGACACATTGTGTGGTCGTCGCGAACGGGTGTTGTCCCAGATGTTTGAGCGCGCCAACCGACACCGGTGAGGACAGCTTGTTCAATTGTGCCTGCAAAGGAAGTTACCATTACCCTGTCCCGCCTCTGAACACTTCTCACTGGATAGGGCTTTATTCACAGCACCTGCCAACAGATTATCGAAGCCTCTGGCGTTTTCCTCCCATTAAACCGTATCGTGAAGCCCACCATTACCAAGCCGATGAACAACAGGTGAAAAACAAAACCGGCTCCAGTGTTCTGACCACGTCCCTGAACGTCGAAAATCATCCACACACCACGAATCACCGACCCCTACGAATGAGTCGGGTCATGAACCGGTTCTACGGACCATGATCAACCGGCCCCGCCTGCAATCAGAATCCTTGTTTCCGCACCAACAGTCGTAAATCCTCAATCTTGGAATGTGGTTGGCCCAACGCAAACTTACAGGCTGTTCCAAATCGGGCTCGCGACTACCAATCGCGATGGGTCTAACTAAATGATCAGCACACCCGGGAGCTGTTGGGGGGAATGGAGCCACCGGGTAAGCCGCTGTCACTCTAGTGCGATTAGCCCGGCAGAACTATTCGCTACCTAGCGTTGTGGGATTCCGTCACCTGGCCGCCGCGTGAGCATGTACTGCAGCCGCTAGACCGAAATCCCCTCGAACTTCAACACCACCGGACGGGGACCCTTGATACCACTGATCGCTCGGACTGGTCGCGACCCGCTCTTCAAACCTGGTTACTATTTTCGCTCCAGCCCCGCGGGACATCTGGACCCTGGTATGACAGCTGTCATAATACGCAGTTTGGAGGTCCCCTTGAAAGTTGTTATCTCGTTAGGAGCTCACTTGTCATGAAGCGCATCTCTCGTCACCGTGCAGCTTCTCTGTTGGGAATTGGTTGTCTTTTACTGACCGGATGCCAAGAGCTGATATCTACAACTCCTTCTTCCACTCCCTCTGAAACTCCGTTGTCGACAGAGAGGAAAAACGCGGGGAATGCTGAAATGAGCATTGCGAAAACTTCGTTTGGAGTAAACTCCGATGGAACCGAGATCTTTCTCTATTCTTGCAGCAATCAGCAAGGCCTGATCATGAAAGTAATGACCCACGGCGCGACGCTGGTCGCTATGGAGGTTCCGGATCGCGAAGGCAATCTCGACAACGTGACACTCCGCTTTGATCAGCTGGACGGGTACCTGCAACGTCATCCGTACTTCGGATCGACCGTTGGTCGTTTTGCCAATCGCATTGCGAATTCTCAGCTGACAATTCAAGACCAGGATTTCGCTCTTGCACCCAATGAAAATTCCAATCAACTACATGGTGGACCGATTGGTTTGGACGCCGTTGTATGGGATGCCGCCGAGTCTCAAACTGCAAACGGTGTGTCAGTCCGGTTCTCTTACCTCAGCCCGGATGGTGATCAAGGCTATCCTGGCGAACTATCCGTGGTGGTTGAATACACCTTGACCAATGACAACCAGCTCGTGATGGAATACAAGGCAACAACGAACAAACCGACGCATGTCAACTTAACAAATCACGCTTATTGGAATCTGGGCGGATCCAAATCGGGTAGCATCTGCGAGCATGTGCTGGAAATCAATGCCGATCACTATTTGGAAGTCAACGAGGGCCTCATCCCGACGGGCAATGTTTTGAAAGTCGCTGGCACACCTCTCGACTTTAATTCGCCGCGAACCGTTGGTTCCCAGATCGAGGAACTTCGAGACCCCGAGTCCACAGCCTGGGGATATGACCATTGTTATGTCATCACTGAGGCTTCCGGAAATCTCAACCGGGCCGCCCGCGTCAAGGATGTCGGAAGCGGTCGCGTGATGGAGGTGCTGACAACGCAACCGGGAATTCAGTTTTACACTGGAAACTTTCTAGACGGAACTCCGCAAAATGGCGGTTTCAACCGTCATGAAGGACTCTGCCTCGAGACACAACACTATCCCGATTCGCCACATCACCCCGAGTTTCCCAGCACACTCCTCCTGCCTGATCAAACGTATCAGCAGAAAACTGTGCATAAGTTTTCCGTGGAATAAGAAACGTTTGTCGCTCGCGGTCTTTTACGTGGTGTCCAGCAGCGCCAGATTTGGAGCTATCTCGGCAATCCGTTTCCGTACAAAGCGGCGAATGTGCGCGTGAGTTCGCAGACCCATCGCCTGCTTGAGAATGAGCTCTGCCTGCTCGATTGTCAGATGACTGACCAAATCTTTAATGGAAGGAATAAAAGCAGGACTCATGCTGAAGGAACGAAGTCCCATTCCCAACAATAACACGAAAGCGCTGGGCATGCCCGCCATCTCACCACAAAGGGTGACCGACTTCTTGGCCTCATTACACGTCTGGATGACGCTTGCCAATACTTTCAGTACCGGGGGACTGAGCGGCTGACACAGATGGCTGACTTTTGGATTGTCCCGGTCGGCCGCCATGAGATATTGGATCAGATCGTTGGATCCGATAGAAACAAAGTCAACCACTTCTAACATCGAATCGATCGAAACGGCGGCAGCCGGCACTTCAAGCATCATGCCAACAGGAACTTTCCCGTATTCCTTGCCTTCTGCATCAAGCAACCGTTGAGCGCGGCGGACCATGCTCCTGACTCGTCGCATTTCTTCCAGCGTAGTGATCATGGGACACATTAAACGCACCTGACCAGCTTTCCCGACTGATGAACGCAGGATGGCGCGAATCTGCGTAATGAAGAATTCGGGATGCTCGAACGATAATCGGATCGAACGCCAACCTAAGAATGGATTTGCCTCCTGATGTGTATGCCCCAGATAAGGAATGGTTTTGTCACCACCAATATCAAGAGTGCGAATGGTTACCTGGTGCTCGGGACTGGCATCAATAATCTGTCGATAATCTTTCAACTGTTCTTCTTCATCGGGTACATCGGGATGAGCAAGGTAAAGGTACTCTGTACGATATAGTCCAATACCCTGTGCCCCCATTGCCCCGGCAGACTTGGCGTCAGCCAAATTGTTGATGTTGGCCAACAGTTCCACCTCGACACCGTCGAGTGTCATTGCCAGCTGGTCTCGATTTTCTGCCAATTGATCTTTCAGGTGAAAAAATTCTCGCTCCAGCTTGCGGTAGGCACTCAGTTGCTCCGCATCACCGTTGATGATCACGTGGCCTGCACGACCGTCTAGAATTAAAGTATCACCCGTCTTGACTTGCCGCAAAATTCCACGGACACCTGAAATCGCTGGAATACCACGGCTACGGGCGATAATGGCAGCGTGGCTTGTCTGACTACCTCGTTGAGTGACGATTCCTTTGACATCAAGTTGCCCCAGGGCGACCACTTGGGAAGGTAAAAGTTCATCGACCACGTCCACGACAGGTCCATCAAGACTTGTAAGTCCGGGTTTCAGTACTTCCGTAAGATGTGTACTGATTCGCAAAATGACGTCGCGGACATCGTTCAAACGCTCCCGCAGATACTCGTCTTTGGTGCGTTCAAATAGCTTCGTGTACTCGCGTAACAGTTCATGAAGAGAAGCGGGGGCGGTTAAGCGATCGTTTACAATCCAACCGCGAACTTTCTTGGTGAACGCCGAATCTCGCAAGATCGTTTCATGAACGCGAAAGATGGCGGCCTCTTCCTGCCCAACCTGAGCTTCTACCTTTTTGCGCATGGAACGCAGGTCTTCGCCGGCCTGATCACGAGCTGTCTCATATCGAGCAAGCTCGGCAGTGACCTCTCCGTCTTCCAAACGTTTTGTGTCAGGATTGACGAAGATCTCGTGGACACAATAGGCCGTGCCCACAGCAACACCCGGTGATACCGCAATGCCTTTTCGCATGACGAGCAATTTACCAGTCAGGTCTTCGTGACACAAACTGCTTAAATGCCAGTTGGTTAACTGCAATTCAGCCACTCAGTTTTATGGAGCATTGTGAACCAACCAGGAAGTGTCACTTGATTCGCTACAGTACCGACCTTGCCATGAAAACAGGTTTGCCGGTTCCCAATGGCATCAGCTTTTCAAATCGTTTTCACCGTGAATAAAGGCCCGAATCCTGCCAGCAGATCAGGAGTTGAAATCTGGGTCTTAGACCTAAGTAGCGTCACAGAAATACTTTAAACAAGTTCCGCCGAGCCACTTATTTCGCTTGTGGTCCATTTGACGCATCGCTATACTCTGAACCCCAAAATCACCCAATCTGACCCCAATTTCAACGACTTGATTCTCACGGTGTACTTTTCTCTGATTGATCAAATCCTCGCTTTCCAGCCCGCCCACAGCATCACTGCAAGGAAGCGTTTGGTACCGGAGGCGCCCTATCTACGGGATCATTTTCCCGGCTTCCCGGTCATGCCTGGTGTCCTGATGTTGGAAGCGACTTATCAAACTGCAACCTGGCTACTGATTCATCTCCATCAATTCGAACGGCCGCCAGCACGTCTCCAGGAGGCCCGCAATATCAAGTACGGCAGTTTCATGCGGCCTCATGACATTCTCATGATCAACGCACAACTCGTAAAACATGACGAGACCACCTCGCATTTTCGAGTCAGCGGGACGGTTGGCGACAAAACAGCCATCTCGGGTCGTTTATTGTTGAACAACTGCTCCGAGCCATGTTCTTCGGCGGCCGCGGCGGCCAACCTCAACCAACGTCAACAACAACTTCGCGAGACATTTCAGAATTTGTACAACCCTTCGGATGGCGCGGAGCTTCCTGCCTGACCAGAAGATGCCTATTTACTAACCAGAACCTGAACCTGCTCTTTCTACACGACACCGCAAAACACGGGAGGTATAAGCCATATGTCACATTACAATCAAGAAGTCTACAACAAGATCAGCTTGGTACTGATTGATGCCTTGGGGGTTGACGAAGACGAGATTTGTCCAGAAGCGACTCTGATCGGTGATCTGGGTGCGGAGTCGATCGATTTCCTGGACATTGTCTACAACCTGGAAAAGACTTTTGACGTGCCGATTCCTCGAGGTGAACTTATCCCTGACGACATTCTAACCAGTGCGGAATTTGTGCAGGAAGGAAAAGTTACTCCCGATGGCATCCTCCAACTCAAGCAGCGGATGCCATTTGCAGATTTATCGACGTTCAAAGAAAATCCCGTCGTCCAGAATTTTGGCAACTTGCTCACCGTAAAGGACATGTGTTGCTTTATCGAAGGTAAGCTGCAAAAGGCCGCCTGACGGTTGTGTACTACTGGCCTTATCCGTTCCCGTTGTGATCGGCACTGCAACGTTCTAGCGTCCTCCAGTGCTGTCCACAGCGACCGTTTTCCAGAAAACTGAAGTACGTCCGATTGTTTTGTCTCGATAAGAGTTCCAATGCGCTGGTTTTGGATTGATCGATTTGTCGAATTCACGGGCGGGCAGCGGGCGGTCGCTGTCAAGAACATCACCTTGAGTGAACCACACGTCAGTGATTATTGGCCTGGAACCGACTACCTGCCGACCTCTCTCATGATCGAAGGATTCGCCCAAACGGGAGGCATCCTAGTGGCCGAAGCGGGTGGGTTTCGTCATCGCGTCGTGTTGGCAAAAATTTCAGAGGTGCGAATAAGCGCTAATCCTCAAGCCGGACAGACCGTGCGATACACAACGGTACTCGAGCAATTCAATACCGATGGTGCGTTTGTCACCGGTACAGCTGATGTCGAAGGCGAATGTATCGGTCAAGTGAAACTCGTGTTCGCTCATCTCAACGACCGCTTCGACGCCGAACTATTTCTACCCGGCCAACTCCTACAGATGCTGCAGCAATGGCGCTTCTTTGACGTGGCGCAACAGCCTGACGGAACCCCTTCAGCGGTACCCGACGCACTGCTTGCAGATCCTCTCGAGGTGAAAACGGCTCAGCCGGCGGTCTGATTCCTGAAGAATCGTCCAACCGATCTTCACGGAGTCCGTAATCATGATAAACTGCGGCACAAACAAAACAATTGTTTCCGTGTCCAATTGATCACCCGGTGGAGTATCAAGGCCTGATGAGACGCAGGGTAGTCATTACCGGCATGGGCATGGTGAATCCATTGGGACACGATTTAGAGTCCGTTTGGAGAGCACTCCAGGAGGGCCGCTCCGGAGTCGCTCACACGACCTTGTTCGACGCCAGTGCTTTCCCCACAAAAATTTCCGCCGAAGTGAAGGACTGGGAAGCCAGGGCAGCGAGTCTTGATTCAGTGTCTGGAAAATTATTGGCTCGACATGCCTGTTTCGCGGCGGACGCGGCCCAACAGGCCGTAGAATCATCCGGCATCCTCGACAGCAGTCTCGACCCGACTCGTTTTGGCGTGTACTTGGGAAGTGGAGAAGGGGAACAAGACTTCGAAAGTTTTTCAAACACGATCTTGGCAAGCAGCAGCGCCAATTCCTTTGATCTGGTCAAATATACTCGGAAAGCTCTCGAACAAGGCGATCCGATCAGAGAAATTGCACAGGAACCGAATCTCATCGCCAGCCATCTGGCGGGTATGTTCGATGCTCAAGGTCCCAACTCCAATTGCTTGACAGCTTGTGCAGCAAGCAGCCAAGCGATGGGTGAAGCAACCGAAATGATTCGACGGGGTGACGCTGATATAATGCTTTCCGGCGGGGCCCACAGCATGATCCATCCGTTCGGCGTGAGTGGATTCTGTCTGCTCACCGCACTGTCGACCCGGAACGACGAACCGACCAAGGCCTCACGCCCGTTTGATCGTGATCGAGACGGCTTTGTATTGGGTGAGGGGGCTGGTATGGTCGTTCTGGAAGAACTGGAACATGCTCGGAAACGGGGTGCCCCAATTCACGGCGAAATACTTGGTTACGGCTCCACCGCAGATGCTTACAGAATCACAGACATTCACCCGGAAGGCCGGGGCGCGGCGGGATGTATGCAGATGGCAATGAAAGATGCCGGTCTTTCACCCACAGACATTGACTACGTCAACGCCCATGGAACCAGCACGAGCGTTAACGACAAAGTAGAAACAATCGCTTGCAAACAGGCGTTCGGGGAAGAAGCACGGAAAATCCCGGTCTCCAGTACCAAAAGTATGATGGGACACCTGATCGCCGCTGCTGGAACGAGCGAGGCGATTGTCTGCCTGATGTCATTCCGAGATAATGTCTTACCCCCTACCATCAATCAAGAAATACGAGATCCCGACTGCGACCTTGACTACGTCCCCAATCAGGCTCGAGAGTCTCGTTGTGACGTTGCGTTGAATAACAGTTTTGGTTTCGGGGGACAGAATATTACTCTCGCACTGGGGCGTTTTGTTGCCTAGCTCGAGTATCCACCTCTCTAACACCGGCTTAACAAGAACAGTTCACTGGATGCAGACACGGCAACCCCGTACCAGACTGGTGCGCCTGGCTGACGAACAACTCTTCCGTTTAAGGTCCAAGACTCGGTGGATTCTTGGCCAAGAAATCTCGTGGACCCCGCACCGTGTAATAAGGGTAAGTCACCGTCGGTGTCGCATCTCCGGCCATCAGGTCGGCTGGTAAACCCTGACCGCGAGGCGTGAATTCCGCTCCCCTTCGCTCGTGCCCAGAAAGTTTCGATAGCAGACCCAAACCAAGAGGTCCGCTGCTATCCTGGCCCAAGTGGCCTTCATAGCCAACTCCACCCGGACCATTCCCTACTGGATCTGCACTGTGAAATTTACTAGCCTGGCAACCGACCAGCAGGGTCAGTGTCGCCAGTGCGAACATCGTAGCTTTCATCGCTTCCCCCCTCACTGCGTTCGTGGTTCGCAGAACGCGTCAACCATTGAAAATTCGTGGATCGCTCACGGCCAGCCAGAGGCGGCCCTACCTTGCTTCATCGTCGGATCAATCACGATAATTGAAAGAATCAATCCAGTTGGCCCATCTTATTTGGCGCGCCAGTTGCGGATAGTCTCATACGTTTTAACTGGTCACCCGCGGGCAGAAGCGTCACAGATAACGGGGCCTGGAACAGAAAGAGGCTGGGTGTAGGGCCGGTTCGTGAACGAGGCAGATGATGATGATTTGCTGGAACCCTTAATGAAGTTAGGTGTTACAGCGATTCATGCGTGGCCAGAGGCGTTGGATCCGAGTTGGTCGTTCTTTGGCCAGTCGGTTGAAAAAAGGGTGAGTTGGAAGTCGTTCTCCGGACAGCTTCCGACTTGCCCATTTTTTTGATGCGTTGCATTTTGATACATGTGCATCGTTTTAATACATCTGAATCGATCAGATACCAAGCCAGGATTGGGCGTCAAATCGCAAAACGAGGCCGCTGGCTGATTTTATGTTGCGTTCGTCTGGCTACTGCCGAGCCTTGGGAATGCAAGATTTTCCTCGCTATCAAACGGCATGATTTGATTTGCGCAAGTTCGACAGCGGATCCTCCCGATAACCAGGAGTGACTGCCCCTCTGGAATAATGCTTGATCAGTGGCCTGTTCCCATCATTCGTCTATTTGCCTGAAATTGTTGTAGCGGACCGAATCGTTGTGTGTTTCAATGATTGGCTCGGCATTGTAGGGCAGGGGGAAATGCCGTTGTCCGAGGTTCGCGTTGTCCTGGATTTTGTGCGATAATCGACGGGAAATCGGATTCGTACAAGCTGCTCCGTTTTCCCTTACTCAACGTCAGAAGTTGCCTGTGGCGTGTCCGTTGTCTGTGAAGGTGTTAACGTGGGTACAAACGGCTCCCCTTTCAATAAGACGAATCAGCGGACCGTTGTCGATCGATCTCCGTGGGCTTTCTTTGTGATCGGCATCTGCCTGTGGTTGCTCTCCATCCAGTCGACCGGGCAGGCTGCGCAGCGGCCGGGCGATCACACAATCCCGCAGGTTGCTACCATCGACCAAGAAATCTGGCAGGGCTGGCAGGATTACAAACTGACACCCTCAGCGGTTGCCAAAGACAGTGAATGGTGCCGACGAGTTTACTTGGATTTGATTGGTCGTATTCCCACGATCGACGAGTTGACAATCTTTGAAAAAGATCGCCCGGCAGATCGCAAACTGAATCTTGTGAACACATTGTTGCACAACGATAAGTACACGGAAGAGTACGCGCGCAATTGGACTACCATTTGGACCAATGTTCTTATTGGCCGCAACGGTGGCAATGAAAACCGTTCGCTGACAAACCGCCAGGGGATGCAGAAGTATTTGCGCGACAGTTTCGCCCGCAACAAATCCTACGACCAGATGGTCGTGGAATTGATCAGCGCCGAGGGGGTTAACACTCCCGGGATGAAAAACTTCAATGGCGCGGTAAATTTTTTAGCCAACAAGCTCACTGAAAATGCGACTCTAGCTACTGCGCAAACCACCGAGATTTTCCTCGGGATGCAGGTCCAGTGCACTCAATGCCACAACCATCCGTTCAACGAGTGGAAACAGGCCAAGTTTTGGGAAATGAATGCGTTCTTTCGCCAGACAGTGGCCTTGCGGAGATTTGAATCTGGTTCCCGTGATATTCAATTTGTCGAACTGGCGAATCAGGATTTTGCCGGAGAAGGTAGTCAGGCTCAAGAGGCCGAACTCTACTACGAACTCCGCAATGGACTGTTAAAAGTCGCTTATCCGGTTTTTGTTGACGGAACAGCAATTGGCCCAAGCGGTTACCTGCGAGATGTCAATCGTCGATTGGAATTGGCGCAACTGGTTGTCTCTTCTCCGTACATGCCCCAGGCGATCGTGAATCGGATGTGGGCTCATTTTCTGGGTTACGGTTTCACCAAACCGGTAAACGATATGGGCCCCCACAATACAGCCAGTCACCCTGAATTACTCGCCTATCTGGGTAAAGAGTTTCGCTCCAACAGTTTCGACTTGAAGCAGCTTATCCAGTGGATTGTGCTGAGCAAACCTTACTCACTGTCGAGCCAGATGAAACGAAACAATTTTCGGGACGATCCCGAACTGGGGGAGCAGCCCAAGTTCAGTCACTTCTATCTCCGGCAAATGCGCGCCGAGGAACTTTACGAATCCTTGCTGGTGGCCACCCAGGCGCACAAAATTCAACGTAGCTACCAAGAGCAGGAAGAAACCAAGAACCGCTGGTTGCGCCAGTTCATAATCGCGTTTGGTACGGACGAGGGAGATGAGACCACCACTTTCAACGGTACGATTCCGCAGGCATTGATGCTGTTTAACGGTGATCTGATGCAACGCGCGACGAGTGCAGACGAAGGTGGGTTCCTGAACACCATCGCGACAAGCAAACTCACGAATGCCCAGAAGATTCAATATCTTTATCGTGCCGGACTGGCCCGGCGGCCTTCCGGTCGTGAAATCGGTGCAGCCAATCAACTTTTAGCGGCACGGCTGGGCAATACGACAGCGGCCCTGCAAGACGTTTGGTGGGCAATTTTAAACAGCAATGAATTTATCCTGAATCATTGAAGCGGAGGTCCGGATCGTGTTCTCACAAACCCCCACCGGAATGACACGTCGACACTTCATGCAACACTTGACTGGAGCATCGGCAATGGCGCTGCCTGCCCTCACTTTTGGTACGAGCGTCAGGGCACATGCCGCGGATCTGAAACGTCGCAATAAATCGGCCATTATGTTGTGGATGGGTGGCGGTCCTTCAACAATAGATATCTGGGATCTGAAACCGGGTGCAGCAACCGGCGGCAGTTTTACTCCCATCAGTACTTCCGGTGACGTGCAAATCTGTGAACACTTGCCCATGATGGCCCAGCAAATGCACCACATGGCGGTCATTCGCTCGATGAGCACGCGCGAGGCTGATCACCAACGTGGACGTTACTACATGCACACCGGGTATGTTCCGGATCGCAATGTCCAACATCCTAGTTACGGCTCTGTGGTGGCTCACGAACTGGCAGGAACACAAACGGAACTTGAAATCCCCCCTTTCGTTACCGTGGGTGGAGGAAGTGTCGGACCCGGCTTCCTGGGAATGGCATGGGCGCCCTTTACTGTGAGTTCGGATGGACAGGTTCGAAACCTCGATCATGACATCGATTCCGATCGACTCCTGCAACGCATGGCAGCGTTAAATCTAATTGAGAGCAGCTTCAATCGACAAAATCGTGGTTCGGCGGGAAAAGAACATGAAAAGATTCTTCAAAAGACGCTCACCTTGATGACGAGCGAACAACTGAATGCTTTTCAGGTTCGTCAGGAACCGCAAGCCGTCCAGGACAGTTACGGTACCGGGGGTTTTGGCCGCGGTTGCCTTCTGGCGCGCCGCTTGGTGGAAGCGGGTGTACCGTTCGTCGAAGTCGATATGGGAGGCTGGGACAACCATGCAAACATTTTCCCGACGCTGGAAACCAAGCTTCCCGAAATGGATCAAGCCATGGGCGCCCTGGTCGTTGATCTGGAACAACGGGGGTTGCTCGAAGACACGGCCATTATCTGGATGGGCGAATTCGGCCGCACACCCCGTATCAACGGAAACACGGGTCGAGATCATTGGGCGCGCAGCTGGAGTGTGGTCGTAGGAGGAGGCGGAGTGAAGGGTGGAATCGCCATCGGCGAAACCAATCTTGACGGAACCCGTGTAGAAACCGAACCCTATACGTCCCAGGATCTGATGGCCTCGGTCTGTCAAGCTCTGGGCATTTCCCTGCAGACGGTTTTTACCAGCAATAATGGCAGGCCGATGAAAATTGCTAACGGCGGCAAAGTAATTAAAGAGTTGTTCAGCTGATCGAGCATCCCGCATTTTGCCCGGGTGATAGGGAATTCTGAATTCGTTGAAAAATCTACCTCTTTCTTCGTCACCACATCGTGGTACCCTCCGGCTTATGCTGCGGCTGGCCATGCCGGTTCTGGCAGGGCAGTTGCTGACGATGCTGGTCGGTTTCACTGACTGGTGGCTGGCGGGCCACTATCTGCAAGAACCGCGGTATCTGGCTGCCATGGGGCTCATAGCATATGTTCTGTGGCTTCTGCCCAGTACGTTTGCTGCAGTGGCGATTGGTGCTACCGCCATGGTCGCCCGTTTCATCGGCGCCCGTCAAAACGAAGCCGCAGTTTGCGCCACCAACCAGGCCCTGATCATCGGTATCGTACTCACCATCCTGGTCACGCTGATAACGTTTTTTTTTGGGTCCGGCTTCGTTCAACTCATGCAATTGAAAGACGATGCCGCACCACTTGCAACCCGCTATTTGTGGATTCTCGTTCCCGTAATCCCGGCAATCATGATCGAACAGGTTGGCATTGCTTGCCTGCGCGGAGCGGGGGACACCATGAGCGGATTTGTTGCCAAAACCATTGTCAATCTGGTGAATGTCGGGGTGAGTTTTGTCTTGGTGACCGGCTACGCAGGATTTCCCCAACGTGGCTGGGATGGTTTGGCACTGGGAACTGCCTGTGGGCATGCTGTCGGCGGCCTCATCATCCTGGTGGTCCTTCTGGTCGGTCGCTCCGGACTGAAAATCCGTCTGTCTCAACTGCGACCTGAATTCGACCTGATCAAACGGCTCTTACGGATTGGCATTCCGGGCGGCCTGGACATTGGTTTTGTGCTGCTCTGTCACTTGGTCTACGTATCTATTATCAACCGCATCGGCACACTGGCGGCGGCGGCCCATGGCCTGGGAGTCACGATTGAGTCCATGGCTTATTTGACAGGTGTGGCTTTTCAAGTTGCCGCTACAACAATGACAGGCCAGTTCCTGGGAGCCCGGGACCCGCGTCGCGCGACGAGAAGTGCCTGGCTGGCATGTTCAGTCGCCGGGGGATTCATGCTGGTGACTGCCTTCGCCTTCCGTTTTTTGCCGGAACTGCTAACTTCCTTTTTCACAGGAGATGCGTCCAGTCACACGGCGCAAGCCACCATACCGTTGCTACGAATCGTCGCTTTGTCCATCCCCTCACTGACCCTGATCCAAGTTCTTAACGGTGCCTTGCGCGGTGCAGGAGACACACGTTGGCCGTTGATCATCTCCATCGTGGGTCTGCTGGGCATTCGCCTCCCAGGGGCTTGTCTGTTGGCCTGGGACCAACTGCCCATTCCCGGCACCCATCTTGTTTTCCAAGGATTCGGTTGGGGAGTTGAGGGCGCTTGGTATGCGATGTTGATCGATACGATTGTGCGCAGCATTTTGATGGTCGCCCGGTTTTGTCATGGGGGATGGAAGAACGTTCGTGTCTGAAACATGTGAATTCTGGTCGGCGCATTCAAACGCCTGGCAAAATGGAAACCGGGTATGAAAAGATCAATGTCCGCGAAACTTTGTGGTATTCACACTTCCCATTCTTTTGCGTTCAGTCGTCCCTTTCCGTTCCTGCAACGGTCACACCCAGCCTTGGTTGCTTCTCTAGTCAAAAAGAATCTGGTCTGTTAATCTTTTTTTGCAGAAGGATCCCATAAGATGACCGATTCCCCCCGACTCACACCCTGTTACCAGAATCTGCATCGGAGTAACGTTTTCTGTGAGCACTGCACGGGAACATATTGCAGACATTCTGCGCCACCGATTGCCACCCCGCAGACGCAGCTCCGTGCGAGGACAACGCCCGACGTCACTATAACTTCGCATTTTCTAAGTCAATGTCGTTGGATCAGTCTACTGCTGGCCATACTGGTTTTGCTTGGATGTGGAAAGTCGCGTGACAGAGCAAACCGAGACGGTCGTCCATTTCCTCCGTTGGTGGTTTTGTATGCGCCATGCACGGTCAACAAAAGTTTTCTCTCTCCGTACAACCGAGAGGTGACCTACACGCCTCATCTTGAGTCGTTTGCAAATTCGGCGACCGTATTTACAAAACATCGCACCGAAGCCGGACTGTCGGGAATCGCCTACGCTTCGATTTTGACCGGATCCCAGGCGCCCGAACATGGAGTCTACGCACACCCGGCCCGACTGCGAGATTCACTCTATGACATCACGGAGGCGTTTGCTGCGAACGGTTACGACGTCTTTTTTTGGAACGATCAACGCATGGGGGCGGCAGATTTAAATTATGGACAGGGTGTTCCGCCGGAAAACGTGTTTGAACGGATACTGCAAGCGGACGATCGCGATTTTAAAAGAATACTTAAAAAGCTTCGCAAAGACCCGGACTATCGTGTCTTTCTATTGGTGAATTTTCGGGTCAATCACAATCCGTATCGCTCAGACAATCTGGTGAGTTTCCTGCAGAATTTTCCCGAGGAACGTAAGGATCTTGCCGGGATAACACAGCCGCAAGTGAATCGCTACATGAATTTGTACTACAAACACGACTTCTCACTGCGTTACGATTTTGAACGTACTCGAGAGCTGCAAGGTCTCACTGAGAAGGAACTTGATGATCTAACCCGCGTTGTTCAGTTGTTGTACAAGTCAAATATTCCAATCCTGGACCAATTGTTTGGTGAAGTTGTGGCAAACATTGATGCGGCGGGTTTCGCGGATGATTCGCTGATCGCATTTTCGGCGGATCACGGTGAATCCATGTTTCGCTCGCATGCACCATTTAAATGGTCTCACGGACACGCGGTACAATCGGACGTGCTGGATGTCCCACTGATCATTCGTACGCCAAAAACATTTTCTGCAACCCATCGCTGTGAATTCGTGACGCGTTCGGTAGACATCTTTCCAACCCTGACCGCTTTAGCCCAACTTGAGTTACCGGAAAAAGTGTCTGTCGAGGGACATGACCTGTCGAAATACATGCGTCCGGGTCAGCCAGATCCGGGATTATCGGCGTATTCTCACTCGGGAATGGTGTTCCCATTATCTGGCAAGCGATATGCCGTGCAGAACCTGATGGGTCAATATCTGGCACGGTACTATCCTGCATCGGACATGGTTCATACTTGGGTTGCTATCCGACGTGGTGACTTTGTCTGGAAATACCGTTCGCTGGAAGACCAGACCTTCGTTTTTCAAGCGTTCGATGTGAGCCGGGATGCGGCCGAATCAACAAATCTTTTCGATATGGAAGATCCACGGCACCAAGAAATGTCCACCGAGTTGAAACGCTACAAGGACCATTTGGTGCGCTCCTATCGGGAATGGAGTTCGGCACCTCCCCCCGTCGAACTCGGTGAACAAGAAGAACTGAAGCGTCTTCGCAGCATGGGGTACGTGAAGTGACCCCGGACGATGTTCGGCAGCCAGGGTCGTGTATTGCGGCCGATCCAAGGAGCAGATTTTAGCTTGCAGCCGTCATTGGACTTCTTCCATCGTAATCCGCGTCCAGTGAAACTTCGTCCGCCGGTGGTGCTGAAGCTTTGATGGGTCGTGTTGATTGCGGCGATTGTGCGCAGCATTCTGGTGGTCGGTCGGTTTTGTCATGGAGGATGGAAGAGCCTTCGGTGTGAAGCCAATGACCCCCGGAAGCTGGAATCAAAACACGTGGCAAAACCCTGGGCGGGATTTTGAGACAATCAAGATCCCGGGAACTTCGTGGTTTCCATCCGCCCTGCTCTTTGGCGTTCATCCTCCTTTCTCCCTTCCCACTACTAACCACACCAGGTTCGCCGTTGGTTCACTAGTCAAAAGGAAGCTGGTTTGTTAATCTCTTTTTGCAGGAGGATCCCCCTAAAATGACTAATTCCCCCCGAATCAAGCCGCGGCGCCGGGATTTAGATCCGAGTGAAATGTTGTGCGAATACTGCACGGCAAAGTGTTGCAGATATTTTGCTCTACCGATCGAAACCCCGGAGACCGCTGAGGACTTTGCGTTCATCCGCTGGTATCTTTTTCACGGCCAGGCGAGCGTCTTCACGGAGGACGAGGACTGGTACCTGTTGGTACACACGATCTGCAAACATTTGCAGGAAGACAATCTTTGCGGGGCGTACGAGACACGGCCTCAAATCTGTCGTGATTACACGACCAACGACTGTGAATACGAAGACGAGTGGACGTATGATCGCTACTTCGAGATTTCGGAACAAGTTGAGGAATATTCCGACGCCATTTTTTCCGGACGAAACGGCGAAAGTATTCGCAGTCGTAAGCCCGCACTTCTACCCATAGTCGGATAGTGGGCATGTCGAAAAGCTCTCTGATTCAACCACGCACTTTACGAGGCTTTCGGGACTACCTGCCCGATGCCATGATGCCGCGTGAACAACTGATCGACACGGCTCGACAAGTTTATCGTTCTTATGGTTTCAGTCCGATCGATACTCCGGCTCTTGAATACGAAGAAATACTGGCAGGGAAAGGTGGTGATGAATCTGACAAACTGATGTACCGCTTCGAGGATGGTGGGGGTCGAAGCGTGGGGATGCGGTTTGATCTGACTGTTCCCCTGGCCCGCTTCGCCGCGCAGCATGTGGCACAATTAGGTGTGCCCTGGAAACGCTACCAGATCGCAACTGTCTGGCGGGCGGAAAAATCGCAGCGCGGACGCTATCGTGAATTCATGCAGTGTGACTTCGATACCATCGGCACACGTTCCTTGGCTGCCGATATCGAAACCGCCGTGGTCATCCACGACCTTTTTTCCACGCTAAAACTCAGCGACATTCACATCCACATCAATCATCGCCAGGTTCTCACCGGACTGTTGGAACAAGTCGGGCTTCTCGACCAATCCGTCGTCGTTTTACGTGCCATCGACAAGCTTGCTAAAATCGGACACGAAAAAGTGGCTGAGGAAATTGAGACGGTCGGTGGTGCCTCGGCGCAGCAAGCCAAGGAAGTGCTTCAACTCTGCAATATCTCCGGCACCAATGATGAAATGCTGCGTCAGGTCGAAGCGTTAGTCGTGTCAAGCGAAACCGGCATGGAAGGTTTGCATGCTCTGCGCCAGATCGTCGCCGGGGCTTCTGCTGCCGGGGTACCACAAGACAAGATCAAGATTGATGTGGCGACTGCGCGCGGACTTGATTATTACACAGGTACCGTATACGAAACCTTTCTCGATCAACTGCCAAACATTGGCAGCGTCTGTTCCGGTGGCCGTTATGATAATCTGGCCAAACTGTTTACCCACCAGGAGCTTCCCGGAATCGGTGCATCCCTGGGATTGGACCGGCTCTTGGCGGCCATGGAAGAGCTTGGCATGATCGAAAAGGTTTCGACACCGGCCCAGGTCTTCATCCCCTTCTTCGAAAAAAGCCGCTTGCACGAGTACCTTCAGCTGGCAACTCAGCTTCGCGCCGCAGGGATCGGGGTCGAAGTCTTTCCCGAACCCAAAAAGCTGGGTCAACAGCTTAAATATGCGGATCGACGGGGCTTCCGCATCGCACTGATCATGGGAGATCAGGAGTTTTCTGACGGCACCTGTCAGGTCAAAAACCTGTCGACCGGGTCCAGCGAGGAAATTGGCCTGGACCCGGATGCCAGTAACCTTGTTTCTGCAGTGCGGCAACTTCTGGTATAATTGACCGGGAGTTGAAAGGGTCAGGGCGTGAACAAGAAGCCCGGCAGTCTGGTAGCTGTCCTGGCTCGACTTTAGAGATCAAAATGTGGCAGACGTCGTGGCTTTCTGATCTTCGTTCCCCTCCACGATCGATCTTTCCATTCGTCGCGTATTCATGAGGCTTGCGGCATGCGAAACTGGATTTTCCAATCAGCTCTGGCCCTCTGTTTGTGGGCGCTTACTTTTTCCAGCGCCGTCGCTCAGTCTGGCGGTTCTTCCTCCCAGTCGGGGAGCTGGCTGTTGTGCTATACCCTCGTCATCCTGGGAATTGCTTTGGGTCTGCTGCCGATCTGCAAGCCCATCAAATGGAAAACGCCGGACGACGAAAACAAGTGAGCTCATCTGAAGCCCATTTCCGGCAAATCTGGCTGTCAGAACTATTCCAAGGCTGATTGTCTGGCGAACCCGTCCCGCAATATCAAGCGGCTTGAGTACCCCGTTGGGAACGGAAGAAATCCCCGATTTGTTCTACGACCGTCGTCTGTTCTCTTTTGCTCAGCTCGGGGAAGATTGGCAAACTCAAAACTTCTCGCGACGCACGTTCAGTTTCCGGAAGACTTCCTTCCTGGTAGTCGAGCGTTTGAAAACATTTTTGCTGATGAAGTGGCACCGGGTAGTAGATCTCGCTGCCAATTCCTTGTTGACTCAAGTATTCCCGTAGAGCATCTCGTTGTCCTGAAAGAATACGTATGGAGTACTGGTTCCAAACGTGTTCCATAAAATCCGGATGGCTGGGAACGATGAGAACATCTTCCAGCGAAGCCTGTTGGAACAGCCGATGGTAACGGGCGGCGTTCTCCTGACGCTGACGCGTCCATTCGGCAAGGTACGGCAGCTTGACGTTGAGGCCTGCAGCCTGCACCGAATCCAAGCGGCTGTTGATGCCTACAAACTGGTGATAGTAGCGGGGGTGCATTCCGTGACCCCGTAGCAGCTTCAATCGTTGCGCCAGTTCGTCGTTTGACGTGGTCATCATGCCGCCGTCACCGAAGCCACCCAGATTCTTGGTGGGATAAAAACTGAAGCATCCGACATCACCCAGACTGCCGGCCGGGCGATCCCGGTAGCGGGCTCCAATGGCCTGGGCGGCATCTTCGATAACCGCCATTCCATGCTGACTTGCCACACCGTGGATGGGATCCATGTCGGCACATTGACCAAACAAATGAACCGGAATAATGGCTTTGGTTGCCGGCGTGAGGGCTGCTTCGACAAGTTGTGGGTCCAAGTTAAAGGAATCGGGTTCGATATCAACAAAAACCGGCTTGGCACCCAAACGCCAGACTGCACTGGCAGTGGCAAAGAACGTGAAGCTGGGCACGATGACTTCATCCCCTGGCTGCACGTCGAAAGCCATCAAGGAGAGCAGGAGCGCGTCACTGCCCGATCCGCAGCCGACGGCATGCTTGGCATCGCAAACCCGGGCCACCGCCGATTCCAACTGGACAGAAGCGGGCCCGAGAACAAATTTTCCCGAATCAATCACCTCAGTCATTGCAGCTACAATCTCATCGTGTATCGGTTGATTGGACCGCGACACGTCCAGGAGTGGAACATTCTGTTTGTCCGAAATTTTTTCATTACCCATAACTTCCCCTGTAGCCAGAAACCTCTTGCCTTCACGACCTATTGACGTTCTTGTGATGCTGACGAGTCTTGTGCCAATGGGCACTAACAGCCGGTGGGGCACGTCGAGGTTCGTCATCACACTCGTCCAACCGATGCCCGCATCGCACCAGAGGGTATGCCAACGTAGAAACAGAGGTCAAGGTCGAGGTCGGCGAGCCGCTAGCAGCGGTGGCGTCGACCTAACGTCGCCCAACTTGACCTCGACCCTCTCCTCCATTACCGTACGGTGCTTTTTTTACTACACGATGACGTTTACTATGCTAGAAACTCTCCGCTACTATGCTAGAAACTCTCCGCCCTGACTGGAAACGACCTTCCGCAGCCCGTTGGGGCTGTCTGCCGCCTCGGATGCGTGTACTGTTCATCACTGAGAGTCGACGGCGCGCCGGTTGGCTCAATGAAGCATTCGCTACGGACAGCGCCACTGAAATTCAATTGGAGGAAGCGACAAGCCAAGCCAATGGAATTGAACGAATACGCGACGGTCTTTTCGACGCGATTATCGTGAGCCACGAACCGGAACAATTGGACGCTTTCGAATTTTTAGGAGCCGTACGTGCCGGAAACGGGGAGCACCAGCCCACGCTGGTTCTGGGCGATTCGCCAGAACACGAAATGAGGGTTTTGAGCTATGAGGTGGGAGCAGGTGCTTATGTATGCATCAACCACACCTCCACGCGCGAATTGATGTGGCAGCTTGCGCGGGTGATTGAACACCACGAATTGATTGCCGAAAATCGGCGGCTCATGATGGAGCACAAACATCGCTTGCAACTTGACCACGAAGAAGCAACCAGGCTGCTGGAACAACAGCACGAATTGGTCAAGAACCCGGAGACTCTCTACTCGCTCGGACGGACAGGACCGTCCCATCCCCGGATCACACCATGTGCCGGGGCGCCCGTGCCCGATTCGCTCACTGCGCACTACAAAGAACTGTTGCAAACTTACGTCATCATGGGATCCGGGAACCTGAGCAGCCGGATCGAAATTTTTTCCTCCCAACTCGCCGACTTGGGGATCACTGCCCAACAAACCATGCAAATGCACCTGCAGGTTTTGGAGCAGGTGGCCAACCAGCTGAAATCCCGCAGTGCCCGGCACGTTGTCAATCGTGCCGATCTGCTCGTGCTTGATGTGCTGCTGCATCTGTGTGAAGAATACCAGCGGCTCTGGCGGGAAAATCTTCCGCTTGATTCGCAAGCCGCATAATCTCCGGATCGACAACTACAGACACGATCCACTGCTTTTGACAAGGTGCACGGTTTCCGAGAATTTGGACGACCGATCTTGAGGTCCGATCCGCCACACGTATCCTGGATAAACTTCCGAATTTATGCCGTTCGGGGAGGAAAACAACCGGTGGTAATTTGTTTCAACTTCCGTTGGGCTCCATCCTGAACTCCGGGCCGGCGATCTTTTACTCCCGAAATGACCACGTTCTGCGGTGGTGTCGCTTACCATTTCAACTCTGAAATTGTGTGGATTCTCCGTGAAGTTCGCAGTGTCGGGCCACCGCCTCTTGTCGCCCTCCAGAACGAAAGTTATCATGCGAGTTTGCTATTTTCGGGGTATCTCATGCGTCACATTCTGTCAGCAGTGGTTCAAAATGTGCCCGGTGTGTTGGCTCACATCTCGGGTATGCTCGCCTCGCGCGGCTATAACATTGACTCGCTCGCTGTTGGCAAAACGGAGAATCCCGATCTTTCACGCATGACTTTTGTGGTCATGGGCAACCAGCGCGTCTTGGAACAAGTGCGCAAGCAGCTCGAAAAGATTGTAACCGTTGTGAAAGTACTGGATGTCAGCGGGCAAGATCATGTCGAACGCGATCTCATGTTGATTAAAGTCAAAGCCGCGCCGGGGGGAAAGCGGAGTGAGATTGTGGAATTGGCCGACATTTTTCGAGGACGCGTCGTGGATGTGGCGAGCCAGGAGCTGATGATTGAAATTTCGGGCCAAGAACACAAGATCGAAGCCTTTATCGACTTGGTACGACCCTACGGCATCCTGGAGCTCGTTCGCACGGGTCGGATTGCCATGGTTCGCAGCGATGCGCTCACTTCCGGGCAATCGCCAGACCCTCAGAACCATGATGGGACGATCAGTGAAATCGAGGCGGCCGAGACAAAATAGCCACGTTGATTTGAAGGGTTGTTGCTCGGTCAATCCAGGGATGGTTCACCACATCAAATGGTTGTGGGAACAGCGAGGGGCTGAATCCGCACAAATTTCCGGCAGTTGCGAATCGAGTGATTGCCGCTAGCTACAGATTCCGTTTTATTTAAAAAGGATCGATAACAAAATGACTGCTAAGATTTATTACGACAACGACGCTGACTTGGCTCGACTAAAAGACAAAACGATTGCCATTCTTGGTTACGGTTCACAGGGCCATGCCCAGGCTCAAAATCTGCGAGACAGCGGCTGCAATGTGGTCGTGGGACAAAGACCCGGAAGTGCCAATTACGATTTGGCGGTGAGTCACGGGTTTGAACCTGTCTCGGCCGCAGAAGCGAGCAAGCAGGGAGACCTGGTCAACATCCTCCTTCCGGACGAAGTCCAGGGGGACATCTATCGAGAACATATCAAGCCGCACCTTGTACCAGGCAACCTGTTGATGTGTTCCCACGGCTTCAATGTCCATTTTGGCCAGGTGGAGCCGCCAGAAGGAGTCACCTGCCTGCTCGTGGCGCCCAAAGGTCCGGGCCATCTGGTACGCAGTGAATTTGAACGGGGTGGAGGAGTCCCCTCCTTAATCGCTCTTAGCGACGAAACCGACGAGGAAGCTCGCGCACTGGGCCTGGCCTACTCCAAGGGAATCGGCGGTACGCGAGGCGGAGTGATTGAAACCACTTTTGCGGAAGAGACGGAAACCGACCTGTTTGGCGAACAAGCCGTCCTCTGCGGTGGAGTCAGTGAACTGGTCAAGGCGGCCTTCGAGACCCTGGTCGATGCCGGGTATCAACCCGAAATGGCCTATTTCGAGTGTATGCATGAACTCAAATTGATTGTCGATTTGTTCTACCAGGGTGGTTTGGGATACATGCGTTATAGTGTGTCGAACACTGCGGAATACGGCGATTACACCCGCGGACCTCGAATTATCAACGACGACACGCGGGCCGAAATGAAGAAAATCCTGCAGGAAGTACAGGCCGGCCATTTTGCCCGGGATTGGATCCTGGAAAATCGGGCCGGCGCGGCCTCCTTCAAGGCCACACGTCGCATGCAGAGAGAACATCCGATCGAAGAAGTCGGGCGTCGCCTGAGGCGTTTGATGACCTGGATTGATTCCAAGGAAGTTTAAGCGCCGCTGTGCCGGGAACCAACAAGCATGAATGAGCCGACGGACCAATGGCGAAGAACCCGGAAAATGAATTGAAACACGGCAGCTGCGGCGGCGTGCAAACGCTGCCGGAGCGTTCCGTGTTGTAACCCTCCGTCTCCGTTAGCTTCATTTGGATTTTTTCGTTTCGAATTTGACCCGTTGGACAAACGACACGATTTCCATCTCTATCGACGGTCCATGATGGCTTACGCAGAAACTCTCCAGGTTTTCGAACAGTTGCAGCACGGCGATGCCGTCGAACTAAAACACGAAGTCAAAGTCGGGTACCAGCGCTGGTACACGACCACCCGGGGCGTGGTCGTCAAGACGGAACGGCGGCGTCACGGACTCCATCATCGCCGTCAGGCAGATGATAAGGTCTACAGCGACATCCTGGTTCTACGACGCGAAGACGGGGAACTCACGACCGTGACCCTGGACGAATTTTCAGACCTCCGCAAGTTGAGCGATTGAATGTCCAGTCGCTTCCGAACCCTGTGGCCGATTCTCCCTGTGGTGGCTCTGGTGGTCTGCTGGTGCAGTTTCCAGGTGGTCGGCTCCTGGAGGCATGGACCCTACCGCGGGTTGATTCTGGCAGCTTGCAGCCTGTTTTTTCTCGGCCTGTGGGCGATCGGGTTATTTCTGTTCGCCCGCCGGACCGGCAGGGAGACCGGTCAACTACAACCGGATGTGACTCGTTGGAACCGGACTTGCGTCACCAGCTTCGGACTTGCTCTGACGGGCACCGTTGGTGCCCTGCCCTGCCTGACAGGCTGGACTGTCGGTCCGGCTGCGGGCATTCGCCTCTGGCTGCTTGTCTCCCTGACCAGTCTGACCCTGGCCGTTCTGACAGCGATCGTTGGACTCAGCAATCCCTTTGTTCGGCGAGGTAAACACCTGGGACTGGCGGCGCTGGTCCTCGTCGGGATCCTGCTGGTGGCCTCGTGTGCACGCTTGTTTGGCTGAACGAACAACCCGTTTTGCGGCATCCGGCCTCGTGACAAGCCCATCAGACCTGCAGCCACTTCCGGGCCTGTCCCCGCCATGTGAAAAGGAGCTCTCGACGGAGCCACTGGCCGCTGTCGAGTGGCCCCTTCACTTCTAACTGCCGAATTCTCACCCAGCTCACTTCGGCGAGCTTGTACCGTCATCGGCAGCAGCTACATCCACCGAAGAAGCTGGTCGATCTTCCCCGTTCGAATCACCACCCAGTTTCACCAGAGCTTCCGGCAGTTCGATTCCGCCAATGTCACGCATGACTTGCATCATGGGTGGCAACGTCTTGGCCATGCCGCTTAAAAAGTCGGCCGTGTTACTGCGACCGTTGGACCCGCCGTTTTCCCAGACAACAACCTTGTCGAACTTGATGTTCGAAATCGCTTGCGCTGACGCGGCGGCCAGATTGTCCAGGTGCTCCAGCATCAAGATCTGGAAGGCCTCGTTGGATCCGCCACAGGCGTCGATGATGCGTTGCAGGCCTTCACCCTTTTTGGCCAGAATTTCAAACTGACCGCGCGCTTCGGCATCCAATCTTGCGAAAATGGCGTCCGCATCAGCCTTGGCATCGATACGCTTGCGGTCCGCTTCGGCTTCCGCTTCCACGATCACCCGTGCCTTTTCGGCTTTGGCCGGTGCTTCCAACTCGGCGCGCTTTTCTGCCTCGACCCGTTCAGCTTCGGCCAGGGCCGTTTTGGCCAGGGCCCGGTTCTGAACTTCCAGCACCGTCGCCTCGGCCTCCTTCTTGCGACTTTCGCCCAATTCGTAGGCCTGGGCCCGTTGTACGGCCAGGTCGGCCTGGGAATGTGCGACCTTAGCTTGAGACAGGTTTTCGCCCTCGATCGACGTCGCATCGGCTTCGGCGACCGAAACACGCATCTGCCTTTCCGCCTCTTTCACCTCAGCCTGACGTTGGAACTCGGCACTCCGTTCACCGATCGTCTGCTCCTTATCCATGTTCGCTACGCGAATGGACCTGTCACGCTCGGCCTCGCGGGTACCAATCGCCTGCTCCTTCTGCGCGTTGGCGACTTGGATCTCCTTGTCACGCTGGGCCGCGGCCACCCGAGTTTCACCCATTTTCTCGTTATCTGCCACGTCACCACGCGCCAACTGAATCGCTTCGGAGGCCGCCTTCTGGCCGATTGCGTCGATGTATCCCGACTCGTCGGTAATGTCAGTGATGTTCACGTTGATCAGCACCAAACCCACCTTGTTCAGTTCCGGTTCCAAGGACGTTTGGATGTGGTTTAAAAATGTCTCGCGGTTGCGATTGATGTCTTCGATCTGCATCGAAGCGATCACCTGGCGTAGCTGGCCGAAAATGATTTCCTCGGCCTGCTTGCGAACTTCGCTGACCGACAAACCGAGCAAACGGATGGACGAGTTCTGCATCACGGCCGGCTCGGTTCCCACCGCCACGGTGAATACACTCGGCACGTTCACTCGAATGTTCTCGATTGACAACGCACCTCGCAAGGGAATTTCGATCTGGATCGGTTCCAGACTGAGAAATGCGTAGTCCTGAACCAGCGGAACCACAAATGCGGCACCACCATGCACCGTGCGCGCCGCCCGTCCGCCTCCTGTCTTACCGTAGATGACCAACACGCGGTTACTGGGACAGCGCTTGTACTGTTTGGCGAGTATGATCACAAATGTGAGGAAACCCATCACCGCCAAAATGATGCCGATGCCAATGATCATGGAGGTGGATTCAAACATATTCAAAATCCTCTCTTGCTAATAATTTTCTGATTTCTCGTTGTATGGAAAGGAAGTTCTTTCAGCAGAATCTCTGTTTGACCCATTCAAGCATGGACCGGGTGACTTCAGGCGCCGCTGGCGGGCGCTGACGGACTGGTCGTTTTGATCAGCTCGACTTCAACAGTCATGGGCGTCAAAATTCGCGATATAGTAACTCTAGCTCCCGCTGGGAGCTTGTCAGGCTCACTGGTCATCGCTTTAAGCTCTACAAGCCGCCCCTGCAGTTTAACCTGAATTTTCCCTTCCCCCGCACGCTGGCCAGGAATCGGCAGGTACACACGGCCACGCTTGCCCACCGATGCCTCAATCCTCAGGGACCCGTCCTGGTTCAGTTTGCTCAGGCTGCTAATGAGAAAATGCACTGCGAACATGGCTGCTCCGCCGGTCACGACGGCAATCCCCAACCCTGTCACCGGAAGCAGTGGGACCGATTGGCAGGCCCAGCCCGCAATCCCAAAGAATGTCAGGGCAGCCACGACGGTCTTGAACGAGATCACACTGAAGAGCCACGTCGATCCATGGCCAACCACTTGGTGAGAAGCAACATCCGAAAAGTCGAGATCAGGCGGCGCATCAACATCTGCGTCGAAATGGAGGTCGTCGCCGCCAATGCCAATGATGGTCAGGAGAAACTGCAGGACCAAAACCGTACCACCTACGGCCGCACACAACAAATAGAGGGTAATCATCGTAGAAACCTCCCGCCCACTTTTGGTTAACTTTTATCTCGTTCACCCGTGTATTCGTCGCTGCCGGTCAAATATTGTCCGGAAAACGACCGTATCATGGTCCACAACGGGCCCTAAGTCAAATTACGAAGCCCCTTTCCCGGCGGCCAAGTCCCGTCCGGTGAACCTTTTCCCGGTACCCGCTGGCCAGCCTGTGTAAAAAAATAGTTTGTTTCCACTCCACTGTTCCAGCAGGCTTTTCTTCCGGGTCGTGAGGGCCGGTCCGGTTTTCCGCCTCCTGCGAAATCAGAGAAGCCAGAGCGGCGGAAATTCACAGAGCCGGGGCCCGCTTTTCAAGCGGCAATCTTGCACTGCCCCGATTGGAACGACCAACCATGAAGGTCCCTGCGGAACGGACAGCCGCGCAGCACTACTTGAGCGTGCGGGCAACTTCGATCAGAGTCCGGACCATCACCCCCGTGCCTCCTCCGTCCATCCAGGGCTTGGCCTTTTCCAGGAACGATGGCCCCGCGATGTCGAGGTGGACCCAGGGTGTATCGTCCACAAATTCTTCCAGGAACTTGGCGGCGGTGATAGCGCCGCCCCAGCGCCCTTCGCCCACGTTCTTGATGTCGGCGATCTGACTTTTAATCTGCTGGCCATACTCGGGAAACATCGGTAGCTGCCAGATCGGTTCTCCCACGTTTTGCGCCGCACCTGTCACGGCGTCACACCACGCTTGATCGTTGGCCATGGCTCCCACCACATCGTTACCCAGGGCGACGCAGCAGGCACCCGTGAGCGTCGCCAGATCGATGATCTTTGTCGCCCCCTGTTCTACGGCAACGTTTAGCGCATCGGCCAGGACGACACGGCCTTCCGCATCGGTGTTGTGGATCTCGATCGTTTTACCGCTACGGGCGGTCAGAACGTCTCCCAGTTTGTAGCTGTCGCCACTGACCATGTTTTCGACCAGTCCCATGATCGCCACCACGTTCACCGGCAGTTGCAAACGGGCAATGGCCTGCAGCGCAGCCAGTACAGCGGCGGCACCGGCCATATCACACTTCATGGCCAACATGCCGTCACTCGGCTTGAGTGACAAGCCGCCCGAATCGAAGGTGACTCCCTTGCCGACCAGTGCCAGCGGCCGTTGGTCAGCACCTGCCCCCTGGTAGCGGAGGATCACCAATCGGGCCGGTCGCACCGAGCCGCGGGCCACTGCCAGCAGTGCGCCGCAGTTTTCCGCTTCCAGGCGCGCCTGGTCCCAGATTTCGCATTCGAGCTGGCACGCGTCGGCCACTTCTTGGGCCTGCCGGGCAAACGATTCGGGATAGATCTGGGCCGCCGGTTCGTTCACCAGCTGCCGCGCCAGGTTGACCGCTTCCCCCACGATCTGGCCCTGACTCAACTCTTCGGCGGCGGCGCCGGCCAGCAACACTTCGCCGAATGGGTGCCGTTTCTTTTCCGTTCGGTAAAGATCTTGACCCTGGCAACCGGTGATGACGCCAGCTGCCGCCGCCTGGAAGGTCTCGTCTGACCAGGCGTCGTCAAAGTACATGGCAACGCGCTGGCGCTGTTTCAACGACAAACGCCGGGCCGCGGTGGCGGCCACCCGATAGGCGCTGCCGCGGGTCAGTTTTTCTTTTTCGCCCAGGCCGACCACCAGCACCAGTTGCGCCCTCACACCGGCGACGGCCAACAACGGAACGAGCTTGTTGGTTTTGCCCGTGATCTCCTTGGCTTCCAGCAGGCGGCCCAGCAGGCCGTCGGTCACCTGGTCGAACTGGGCCGCGTGCGCGGTCGGCTGGCCATCGGCATAGATTCCCAGGACAACGGCGTCGGCATCGATTTCCGTAATCTTCTCTGTGGCTGGCAGTAATTTCATCGGTGGTGTCGTTCCTGTTGTTGTCGGTAGAAATGTTGTGGGCGAAGAGGCCGGTCCGTTCTCGCCAGATTCCACAGTCCGGCGAGCGCTTCCAGCCGGGGCTCTTCGGCCCGTTTTGAACGGTTGGCCTGCTGCCGCCACGGGCCCTTGCGCATGCGGCGGAGACTGCGTCGCTGCACCGCTATGGTGACCGCTAAAACCCCGCTTGCAAAGGGGTAATTCGCCGCGCCATCTGGTAGGATGGACTGCATGTTCCGACCGGTTTTCATCCTGCGGGCGCATCTGGCCGTACTGGCAGCCCTGGTGGCCCTGACAGGCCCGCTGCCGGCCTTAGCGGGTGAGCAGGACGATCCTCACGCCACGCGCGATCAGCTCGAGAACCGGTTTCCCCCGGGTCAGGAGGTGTCGTTATTTGATGGCAAGCAACTGCTGGACTGGGAAATTGCGGCCGAGCAGATGTTTGACGAGCACGGCCCGGTCAGCGTGGTTGACGGGACCATCCTGTTGGAGAGTGGCGATCCGGCCAGCGGCATTCGCTGGAAGGGGTCCTTTCCCCGCGTCAATTATGAAGTCACGCTGGAAGCCAAGCGGATCGAGGGGAACGATTTTTTCTGCGGGATCACCTTCCCTTACAACGACTCGTACGCCTCGTTGATTTTGGGCGGCTGGGACGGTTCGGCCACGGGCCTTTCGAACGTCGACCAGCTATCGGCCATCGAGAATCACACGACCACCTACCAGACGTACCGCCGCGACCAGTGGTACCACATCCGTTTGCGTGTGACACAGCGGGCGATCCGGGCCTGGCTGGACCACCAGCCGATCCTGGACCTGGAGACCAAGGGGCACCGTTTTTCGATCTGGTGGGAGCAGGAGCCGCTGCGACCCTTTGGCATTGCCAGCTGGTACACCAGCTCCGCGCTGCGCAACATTCGCCTGCGGCGACTGCCCGAGCGCGGGGGCCAAGCCGAATGAATTGAACTGAGTCTCAGGGTGTGAAGCTGGCCACCACAGAGGACTGGCGCACGGTACGTGATCGCGGCTCATACACCCTCACACTGATCTGCAATCCCCTTAAATCGACCGGGTAAGGAGGCGAAGTCTCGCGCTCCCCGGGGTCATCTACTCCCAAGAATCCGTCGTCGTCAACCCCGTTGGTACCTTCATCGATAAAACCATCCTGGTTTTGGTCTTGCTGGTCCTGCTCGTAGTGAAAAGACCAGGTGCAATACGTGGGTTCGTTTAAGATTTTGGATTTAAGATGTGGCAATCCTGCAAATCCTCGCTCGTCCGATACGACGGGATCCCTTGTGTAATACAAATCAACGTACGCGCCACGAGCTGCCGCCGTACCCTCGCCAACCCAGATCCAATCCGGGTCACTTGGCGCTATGATCTGACGATCCCCACCAGGATCCTGAACGGACATGAGTGGTGCAAACCGATCGTAAACTCGCACATCGAAGGCAAGCACCCGCGTCAGCAGTACGTCGTCCCCCTGCCTGTGACCCGTCAGTGGAGTCAACCCGTTGCGAAGAACGAGAAATGGAAATCCCAGGCTCCTGTCGCGGGCAAAACGATTCTCGCGCCGCGTCAGATCCTCCAGCGAATTGGCGACCATGCCACCATCTTCAAATCGCGCGGAAATATCGTTGCCCAAGATGTCGTCAGAAGTTCCTAGGGCACCATCGGAACCAACTCCGCCGTTGAAGAAATCGCTCCCCGTCAAGGACACCGTCGAGGACACTTCCGAGACATTGACGAGCTCTCCCGCACGGGCAATGTCGAGATGTCGAGGCAGTACCAGCAAGACCCGGCGGTAGAGCGTTTTCGTCTCTCCAAAGTCATAGATTCCATTCAGGTTCAAGTCA
The DNA here is from genome assembly GCA_002726515.1 of Planctomycetaceae bacterium. Classification (GTDB taxonomy): domain Bacteria; phylum Planctomycetota; class Planctomycetia; order Pirellulales; family Pirellulaceae. The sequence goes on from PBTE01000181.1 coordinate 52,015, forward strand.
TCCAAATGCGGCGTGAATTGGGTCCATAAAATAATTTCGGCCACTTCGGACTCTATCGGTTTTCCATCATACAGAGTTCCCACAAAAGGCGCCCCTCGACTTCGGGCCGTGAACATAATGAGATCATCATTGTCTCCGGGTCGCGTATCGAAGTAGGGTTCTTCTGCTTCCGGTTCCCATAGCCCATTGGAATTGCCATCCCATCGGTCGATGTCAACTATAGAGTCTCCATCGGCATCTTTGTCGGTTTGCAATCCTTCGAGGTACTCGATGTAGCCTGCACCGTTTTGCGGATCGGACCACGCCTTGCCCGACACGGTAATTCCATCCAGATCCCGTTGAAGAACAGTCGTCGCAGCGCGGACTTGGCCGTTGAGCTCGATGTTCATCCGTCCTGAATGGATTCCATCGCCCAGCAGTTTGAAGACTTCCGTCAGGACAAGCATAAACATCAAGGTGACCACCACCACGACCAACAGTTCGACCAGGGTAAATCCAGTGCGATTCCCGTCGATATTGCGTGTTCTGCGCGCCAATGCAAAAGATGGAAAGAATGTTGCAACTTGTCGCATCACATCACCTCGTACCTTTACTCGATGAAACGGCGCAACAGTACCGCTCGATCAACGTTGTGGTTCTTTCCCGGCTCGAAAGCGACGGGAATCGTCCGATCGACAATATAAAAGGCACGGTGTCGGTTGACCTCCCCCCCCTCCAAGCCGCGCTCCAAACCAGGTTCACCGGTTTGCGGATCGACTTCGAAATAACCGACCGTGATCCAAATCGCATACACGTTGGAGCGCGTTGTCACCAGATTCCCCAGCCGCTGCAAAAACTGGTAGCGAAAATAGGAGTGGCGGCTGTAGTGACTGTCAGCGGCCGCTGATGAGTTTTGAAACAGGAGCCTGCCTCTGTCAGCGAAGACACCCGCGGGCCTTAACAGCGTGGCGGCAATCTCGCGATGCGTGCCTGGTAACAAACCACCTGGTAACATTCCACTTGGAAGAGTCTCGCCGATTATGTTCTCGATTTTCGGTACTAATTGGGCCGATCCAAATGCTCGAAACGGGTTGCGGAACAAGGTGGGAAAGCCACTGAAACCGACAACAGGGTCGCCGCTTTGCGGGTATCCACGGCGACTTTCTGCCAACTGCTTATAGTCTGGCCCGGCAAAACCGTTTGTGACAGCATTCCAAACCTTTTCACTGTAAATCGTATTGATGTTAATTCGACCCGGATCACGAAAATACGACAGTTGATTGAACGGAGCCTGATACTTTTCAGTCGCCGCGTTGCCGGCTTGAAAGACCACTGGATTCAACTGCATTGATGTACCCAGGAATCGGGAAGGCACATGGGTCAACTCGAAAACCCGGAACAATTCTGAAGCATCGTTGTTCACGAAGCCCGAATTGAAGAAATTCAGCAAATGGCGATAGCGGGAACTGTTGAAATTAGAACTCGACGACTGGTACAGAGTGGGGTCGACTTTCCAGGGTACGTCGCCCGAAGCGGGCCAGGTAAACAAAGCCGTCAGCCGGGCCGAGCTCGTGTGTGGAACGTGCAACAACTCGAGGTTGTTGACAAAAGGTCGATTCAACCACAAGAGCCAAGGAAAAGTGTTATTTTGATCGAGTTGATAGTTCCTGTTGCGATATCCCATCGTGTGCTGCAATTCTTCTCCAGGAGGACCATTAGGTATTCCATTAGGTATTCCCTTGTCTCCCCGGCCCGATTCCATGATCTCAATCGTCGGAAGATAAGCCTGCCAAAGAGTGTTGGTCCCAGGAGCTTCAAAGTCACCTCGCTGGAGCGTGACAAACCTATCAGCAACCGTATTTGTTCCCTCGAATTCGCTGGGCTCTGGTGGAAACGGATCAGCGCCGACCTCGGTTTCGGTTTTACTGTTAAACACCGTGAGATTCACATACATGGAGTCGATCGTGCGGTACGGATTGGCCTGAGAATCGTAAGGAATCAGTGGGTTGGCCAACCGTTGTAGGTGAATGACCCTGAAATTTTCTCGAGTCCCGCCCTTCATGAGATAATGCTCTTGTTGGTGATCGGAGTCGTTATCTATATCTAACGGCGTATCAAGCGGGGGATCATACGCCGTTCCATTGATCGGGGGGGGTTGATATCCAGCGATCGGCGCTGAGATGTTTAAAACTTCCGTGTCGCTGGAAATTCCAATTGCCAGACAGGTTGCGGGTGGACCTGGAGGCTGGCCCTCTTGACTCACCGTGACCGAGTAATTTTGTGGATCGAGCTCGATTTTTCGCTTTGCCGGTAACTCGCTGACATAAACGTTAGGGTTTCCTTGCGTGGACTCTCTTGCCGAACCGAGAACCGCAAATTGACCCGGCTCCAAAGTCATATCTTGCGCTGGATCCGCACCATTAGCCCAATACTGGTGTCCGTCATTCTGAATATTAGGATTCAAGGTCTCCGGATCCTGGTCGGTGAAATAAACACTACGCTCGATGTCACCCGGGTTCGGTTCATCGTCCATGCCGTTGGTGGTCACAATCAGCAACCGCCAGACCGGGTCCCCTTCAGCCGGATCGTTCTGCGTCCGTTGATTGAGGCGAACTCCGAGCAGCTCAACGTAATCGTAGTTTAAATCATTGGTTTTGTAGTCATGGTAGAACTCCGCTGGCCTGCGATCCTCGCCTGTCCATGGATTATAGAGTTCGATGAACAATGATCCGCGAGGGCGTTCTCTCTGGTCATAGTCGTCATCATGATCGTCAGGTGCTTGTGCCTCCGGATGTTCCGGATGATAACCTTCGCCACCGTCATCATTGTCCAAATCTTCCGTGCGACGATCATGAAACGCTAACGTTTCGGTGATCAGCAGTTCGGGACGTTCACAACCCCAAACGATCCTGCGCTCATTGGGGTCGTCTTCTTCATCGGCTTCATCAACCTCTCCATCGAAGTCATTGTCGCGCTCATCATTACGGCCATCTGTGGCCGGATCTCCGTTGACGTGCCAGCCATTGAACGGATTGATATCAAACTCAAAGGGTGTCATGATCGAGTCAGAATCGCGGAAATCCACCACATTGATGGCCCACTGTGCTATCCCGATAGCTGTTTCCTTGGACGCAAGAGGGTCGAGTTCTTCCAGCGGTCCATGAAAATCGATGGTTTTGTTGGGTTCTATCAGAGCCATCATCAAAACATACAAGTGCCGAGCGTAAAGGTGCCGAGCCAGTTGGTTTCCGTTAACAGCATTGCCATCGTTCTCCAGATCCATCCAAACGCCAGCCAAAAACTCCATGTCGGCTTCCGATGGGTCGTCGACGACCAGATTTCTCGGACCGTCGATACCCCTTTGGCCGTCAAAGCCATCGCCGAACACACGATTTACGTCAAAACGCAAACCTTTGAGAAGGTCGGGGGACAGGAGTTTTTCGAGTTCCAGGCTGATCAACGCCTCGTCGGTAAAACCGTTCTGACGGAGTAGGCTGCGGACTCTGTCGACAATGCTGCCGGGGAACTTTGGCACGGCAATGTCGTCGCCGTTAGCAATCTTGCCCGGGAAACTGGGTACGGGAACATCAAAACCCTCTGTGGTAATCTGATTACGGTATTTTCTCGAAAAGTTCGGGTCAGCAGCGAACAGTTGGTCGATCCTCCCAACTAACAACGTCGACCCTGGGGGGCCGCCCGCATCACCGTCGTAGCAACGCAACACGCGTTCCAACTCTGCGGTGGAAAACAAGGTGTCCCGAGAAGTTGCAATATCGCCACGCACTGAAAGGGTCGACAGCCCCATCTCATAAGGGCTATCCGTGTTCGGATAGAAGGTGTCGGGACCCTGCGTCTGTGGCCTGACTTTGTCATAAACCGGTTGTCCGTACGGGTTGACGGAGACTGATGTAAGGCCATGCAGGTCGGATGGACTCCCGAATCCGTGCTTCCAATACTGATCCCAATAGTCTTCCGGATGGTCATGAAAGGCGACTTCGGATGTTCGACTGTCCTCCAGCGCCGGCATCAAACGCTCGGCATTGGCAACGGTATCTTTACCGACTCGGCCCGGCTTGAAGTCAATGCCGTAGCGACCCCGTTTTCCGTTTGCTCCTGAAAACAACACCTCCGAATTCGGTCCTAGAAGCTCCTTCAAGTCAATTTCAGCGGGGCCATATCCCTGCCCTGCGGGTTGGCCCATTGTTGCAGGGTTCTTGGACACGAAACCTGACAGGTCTTGGTGGCCGTGCGCGTTCAGGTTCAGCCGCCCATCCAGATCGGTGCAGAGAACGGCAAACAGCGGTTTATAGATCCGGCCGTCACTGGCTGTCTTCGTGGGGTATCCCAGGTCCATCCAGATGCTGTCGGTAATTCCGTCGCTGTCGTTATCAACATCCCATTTCCTCTGAAGACTGGCCGGATTCTGTGGGTCCATGACCGGGTCAAACCAGGGGTTGTTCAGGTGGAATTTGTTGGCTTTTTGATTAGGGGCTTTGGTGCGATGGTTGGGACGAAAAGAAATTCGCTTATAGAGCGGTGGGTTGTTCGCGGCAACGTCTTCCCCATTCTGTCCGTTCCAATAGTTGTTCAAGGCGCGCATCTGGAACGATGGCTTGATATCAGCCGCATGAGACGGATCTGGTGGAAGGATGGCCAGAAACGGATTCTGAAAATCAGCCGCGTCGTAAGACTCGTCCGAACCACCGGAAATAGCGTCCCACAAAATTGGTTCGGGCTGACCAGCTAAATTCGGAGAAAGTGCATAAGGTACTGCTCCATCGGATCCAGTCAGGAGTCCGTCGTCATCTGACAGAGTCGTGGGATCGTACCCTACCCCCGTACCGTTAAATGGCCGCCCGTTGACAAGGATGCGAGTACCTGACGGTAGATCGGTAACCAGATTGTAAATGCGACGATGACTCCCCTCTGGCAAAATCGCCACGCGCAACACAGGTTGACCAAAATCTGGATCTGGAATGTAGCCAACCACACGTGCGGTGACGCCGGCAGCCGGACCATCGAGCACCGTCAACACCTGTCCGTTGTAGAACCCGGCCGTGGGGCTGGGAACCAACGTCCCGGCATTGCCATAGATGTCCGTAAAAGTGCCCGCGGCGAGGGGCAGATGCAAAAACTGACCTTGGGTGGCTCCCGCTGACGAAGCACTGCCTGCCAACTGACAAATGAAGCCGTCCATGCCGTAGAAGTCGGCCAGAATACTTAAACCGCGCAGTGGTGACTGCTGATTTCGCGTGTCCCGTAAAAGATCGTAGAACGCCCGGTCAAGTTCTTTTCGCGGGTCGTCTTCGGTTTGCTCCAGGGTCAAACCGACCGCGGAAGCATTCCGGTAATGATGGGCAACGATCGAATAGGTGACTGCCAGCAGCGCAAACATGGCCAGAATGGCCAGGACGACCAGCAGGAGCACACCGCGTCGCTGTCGGTTTTTTCTTGATCTTTTCAACATCGCACCTTCTCCTTTTGGCAAACCCCTTTGGAACACATGTGGCTCACACCGCTGCCATTCCGGTTTGCCTGACATTTCACCCCTGAAATGATTTTTGTGGTCGCCCGTCAACCGTTTTTCGTTTTCCCGCTCGCTTGGGAAAGACTGCCGCCTCGCTCGACTCGTCGCCATCGCAGCGCAAGCTGCGGCCGCCTGTCACAAGATGTTAATCGAGAGCTCCTACTTTCATGCACTGTTCGTCGTGCTCCGCTTTCCTCCATTTCACCGCTTGTTGTGTTTTAGGAGCCCGTAAAATCGAGCCCGATCGTCTTCTCATAGACCGTTTGGACATTCTCCAGGATGACGCCATACACGACGCTGTTGGGATCACCATCAAAAATTTCGTGAATTCTCGTGTCCGGGCCGTTCAGTTTGGCTGTTAGTGAATAGTTCTGCTGTACAAGAGGGTCCTTCTCAGGCTCACCAATGGTACGACTGACCTGGTACCACTGCATATAGGGCGAATTCAATTTGACGAGCAGCACCCAATCACCGTTGGAGATCTCCAGATCGGTCAACTCGTCCGATGCAAACTTGACATCCACTCCACCCAGACTGATACCCAATCGTAGGGCCGTCGCTGGCAAGACTCGTTCGCCCGTGGTGGAAGTGATCCTTTGATGGAACAAAACGATCGATGCTTTATAAAAGCTGCCGTCGGTAGAAACGGGATCAAGCATTACCAGCCAGGAAAAATATCCGTTGGATTGCCGCCGGCGACTGATCGAACTGAACAATTGTCGTGGTTGTTCGCTGGCTCGGTCGGGGATTTCAAACACCAAGTCGTCCTCAGATCGAAACGTGTCGGCGGCAGCTACGCGATCCGCCTCTCGTAACGCAACCGTTATCTGGTTGCCCATTTGCGGGGTCAACTGAAGCCTGCTTGGGAAGCAGCGCGCGATCCCAGGCGACGACGTTGGTGGGAATCCATTCTCTGGAAACATCGATGCGTTAAAGAGGATCGGATCGAGCACGAGAGGAGGAGGAACTGGCAGGGGTGTACCATCAATTGCACGCCATGTAAGGGTGGTCGGAAAGATCGGAGGGTAGCCAGGTAAGATCGTAATAGGGTCTCGGACGGGATTCCCTAGGTCTTGACCGAAGACAGGTTGTCCAGTGTTGTAAAACCACTTGTCAGGTTGATTGAGTCCCATCACCGTGAAGTTGCGCCAGGCACGTTTAGCGACCAAAGCGGCAGCGTCATTGATGCTCCCCTGTCTGGTATCGTGTGCCGACAGGGGCAACAACGTCGCAATTCCCACCAGACCCAGGGTGACCACCAAAATCGCCATCAGCACCTCGATCAGGGTCAGACCACCTCGACCAGCGCCCGATCGGATCTGGATCGACCTGTCCAGCCGCTGCAAGGCTTTCGATTTTTGACATTCTGCGACAAACACGGGTATTTCATCTCCACAAACGAACATCATCTGTCGGCCAATTGTTAAATTCCTCTCATCGACTGCGCCTGGACGGCAAACTCACGAGCTAAATCGACAGTTGCTGCCGATTTGTTCTCTGACGTGGTAACCCGCCCCGTTAAATGCCTGATCGAAATCCAGCGGCTGTTTCCATCCTCCAGATTTCCTGGTCCAAGCTGGTCAATGCGGCCCAGCAACAAGTGGAAGGCACTGGTCGGCCGAGCAATCATTCCGTTGATGATAAAACGCTCCACGCCCCCGGCGGGACTGAACAGAATCGTCATGTCCGGCACGGTTAAAACGCCAGTTCGACCTTCCCCACAATTCACCATGTCGATGGCTACTGTTGGCGGTAGCTGCAATGGACTCACCAGGGACTGCAGTGGTCGACCGTAGCGAAATACCTGGAAAGGTACGAGAGTCGAGACGACTTGAGATCCTGCTTTGAAATATCGCGTGTGATAGGTGGTTTTTTCGTACAACGTGATTTGTATCTTATCGGTATCTGTGTCATCGGGAGGAACTCTGATCCAGGACGCAATTTGATAGCGTGGTCCCTTACCATCAAAGCGGATGAAATCGTTGCCATCGACGTTATGGTAGATCGGATTTGTCGGATGATTGGAGACTCCGTGCAGTGTTACCACAATCGCATTCCCCGGTGGCTCAGGCAAAGCAATTTCTGCGACAGCCAAATGATGATCTCCCGTGTAAGGCTCCGGAACCTCGGCCATCCACAATTCCAGGGCCGCCAGCAGAAGCACGTTTCCATTGTCATCGCGTAAGGGACGAACCGAGACCGCCACGGGGCGTTGCAGTTCGATGGCCCGGGACTGGGCCGCGGTCAGGTAGGTACTCACCTGCCGGGCCGCCTCGCGGATGTCTCGTCCTTCGCGCAGCGGGCTGACAAAAGCCGCCGCAAGGCCCATCAACATCAGCAGGATGGTGACCACCACCAGAAGTTCAACCAGCGTAAAGGCCGCTCGACAAAACGCCGCGCGCGGCAAGGTCCCGCTGACGCTGCGCGTTTGTCGAGTGTTGTAAAACAGCCTGATTGCCATGATGGATTACCAGTAAAACGACGGCTGCTATCAGCCGCCTATCAAGTGATTGTGAATGTTGTCCGCATTGTCGAGCTTGCCGTCATCGTCGAAATCGATTGGTTCGCCAATCTGAACACCATCCTCCGTTTTATAGTACGGGTCATTCCGGGGTAATGTTTTCGAATAATTAAACATTCCAGCGACATCTGAGAGGCCGATCCTCGTATCGTAGATGCGATCCGGACCGGCCGAGTAGATGTATGGATACAGAACAAAGGTTCCCTGTTGTTCCGCATAAACGTTGTGCGGATCAAAAGGATCGGGTTTGCTGCGGTCACGAGTTTGTTTGGGCGAAACCAGGCCGGGTGCCCACCGCAAAAACTCGATGGGCATTCCCCACGCATCGAGAATCTCCGGCATGCCGTCATCGTCCACGTCTCCCACTTCATCGTCCGACAAAATGGTAAAACCGCGCGGTCCCGGCCGCGCGTTAAGCGTGATGATCATGTAGAGGCACTCTGCACCCTGATACTTCTCAGTCCACCCGGAAATACCATCTTCTGCCGGTCCTTCTCTTTCCACTGAGTCGGAAAAATCGTAGTAGGCCTGAGCAACCGCCGAGCGGACCGAGGAGTCCGCAGGAGGATCTTCAACATCTGCCTTGCGGTCCGGGAGTTCGGTCCGCAGCAGTTCCCGCAGAACATCGAGTCGCCGTTGGTTCCGCAGATTCCGTAGATTTTTGGCATCCGCTGTAAACGCTTCGATGTTTGGGTATTGAGCAGGATCGATCACCGAATCGACGTCAAAAAAGATGCGCCGCGAAAAATAACTGTTCCACAATCCGGCAATGACTCGATCCAGTTTCACGATCCGCGACCGGGTCTTTTCACGATAGGCCACTTCCATGGCGCCGGTCATCGTGAACAGCACGAGTCCGGAAAGAATGGACACGATCAGGATCGAGACCAGCAGTTCGACCAGGGTAAACGCGTTACGCCTGGCGGTGAAAACCGACCTTCGCGCGTGTTGAGTGGACATCTGCCATCATCTCCGCTGCATCCCCTGAATGCATAGTTTTTATCTTTAACGCTGGCCTGCGTTGTTCTGCCGAATTCAGTTCTGCTCTGTGGACGGCGGTCTGTCGTCTGCAGCCTGCCGAAAATGGAGCTGTCCGACTCAAGACCGACCACCTGAAATTTCGCTGTTTAAAAATACTTCCTGCAACAAGCCCTTCGCTTGCCACCTGAGACCTTTCTTACGGAATGGAGTTGCTTAACGTGTTGGTGCTGAAGCTGGTGATGTTGTCCGCATCATATTCGTCGTAGTTAAAACCTTCCGGATACCACTTTCCGTCGCCATTTAGGTTTCCGAAGTGGCCATCCCTGCCGGCCGAAATCAACTGGAATGAATCGGGATTGACATACTTTTGCCGGGGCTTGGTGTAGGTTTCGGACCACATGTAGGGCATCGCCGTACCCCCATTTCCCGCAGCGAAAGTCTTTGGATTATTTTCTGACAGCTCGTAGCTCCTGACAGCTCCCTGATCACTTCGACTGTCAAAGTAGACAATCGGTGACTGGGGCATCTTTGAGGGAGCCAGAATTTCGCCCGGTGTGTCGAGGTCCAGATCGTCATCTGGATCGTCTGCCATACCGTCGCCGTCACTGTCAACCGCAACAATCATCGCGACATTGAATTCGATAAATGGTTTTCGTTCGCTGTCTGGAATTCCATCGCCGTTGATATCGCCGCCAGTAATCGGATATTCGGGATTGGCAAAGAATCCACGGAGCCAGAACAACAGCGCCTGACGGGGATCGAGAGGAAGCACTTCGCTAACCTGCCGCAACTCCTGCCTTCTGGGAAAGATCCGATTCAGGTGATCGATTACGTGCTGATGGTTGGTGAAATCTGGTGGGTATTCGCCGTATTCGACCTTGTAAGCATCCAAGGCTTGCGCAACCAACTTGACCTCGACGATGGCCGTACCGTCTTCTGCTTTTTGCATCGCGACAAAGATCGCGGGAACGGCCAGCCCGGCCAGAATCCCAATAATCACGACCACGACCAGGACTTCCACGAGCGTGAATCCGGTTTGTTTTGCACCTGCCTGCTGGTTCATCCCCGTCACTCCTTTTCCTGCCCGTGTGTGCCCCGTTCCGCTTTGTTTTCTCTGGTTCCTGTTTTGTCTCGTACTTCCGCCGGCCAGCTTGTGGTCTTTGTTATCGTTCGGGTCACCTGCCGGCTCGCTTTAGGACAGCTCGGTGATCAGTTGTACCAGGGGCATAAATAATGCGATCACAATGAAGCCCACCGCGAAGCCCAAAAACACAATCAACAAGGGTTCTAAAATGGCCACCAGGCCATCGGTCATGACGCGCACCGTCTCCTCGTTCTCATCGGCCACCTTGTAAAGCATCGTGTCCAACTCGCCCGTCTCTTCGCCGACGTCCACCATGTTCACCACGATGTCGTCGACAATTCGGCCATTCATCCGCACCAGGTAAGCCAGCACCCCGACCAGGGCCAGACCACCCACCAGGGAAGCCAGCATTTGGGTCAGTTCGGGTACGAACATGAACGGCACCGGCCCCATGGCAAACAGGCAGACCCAGAAAAACATCGCCACCGGGTGAAACCCCGGCTTGGAAAACTGTTTCATGGGGTTGGAAATCGTATCACCGTCACGAATCGCATCACCGATCTTGCTGAACATCCGCTCAAAAACGGCGTTACCACACGTCTCCCGCGTGATCGCCAAACCCTCCAGGATCGGCACGCCGCTCGACACCAGGGTGCCCAACGTCCGCGTCGAACGAGCAAGGATATTCTTTTCCAGAAGGGGTCCGATGACAAACAGCTTGATCATGAACATGTCCCACCCCATCCGGCCGTCGCGAAACTTGCGGATGATCTTCACAAAAATTACCATGAAAATCGGAAAGCCCGGGATGAGCCACCAGAAGTCGACCACCGTGTGGGAAACCTTCGTCAACAGCACCGTGATCGGCGGTAGTTCACTGCCAAAGTCCAGAAAAATCTTTTCGAACTGGGGCACAATCTTGATCATGATAAAGGCCAAAATGCTGACCGCCACCAACACGACCACGCAAGGATAGATCATGGCTCCCTTCACCTTGCGCTTCAGTGACTCGGCCCGCTCCATAAACTCCGACAAGCGGCGCAAAATCACTTCCAGGGCACCACCCGCCTCACCCGCCCTGATCATGTTGATGTAGAGTCGATTAAAGACTCTGGGTGACTTGGACAGGGCCTCCGAAAGCGTTGAACCTGCTTCAATGTCTTCGCACGTATCCAGCACCGCATTCTGTAGCTTGCCGGGTCTCATTTGACCTTCCAGGATGCGCAGACTGCGGAGGATCGGCAGTCCAGCATCTTGCAAGATCGAGAGCTGGCGAGTGAAGGCCGTGAGCGCCTTCGAGGACACGCCACCGATGGCGAGCGACTTCTTGCGTTTCCCGCGGCCACCCTCATCCGTCTGCTTGCGTATCTTCTTGACAGCAATCTTGGTGACAAAATAACCCTGCTGCCGAATGATCGCCTGGGCTTCATCTTCGTTGTCAGCCTCGATCTCGTCTTTAATCTCTTGGCCCGTCTTATCCATGGCCATGAATTGATAGGTTGGCATCGATCTGTCCCGGCTTAAAGTGCTTTGTGGGAAGTGGTCATTTACATTCCACAGGTTGTGAGCCGTGTGGCCGTCTGTTTTGCAGGTCTGCGACGCGCAATGATTCTCCGTTCAGTCCTCTGGTCTGCTGGCTCGCTATTCTTCGACAATGGTCTCACGAATGACTTCCTCGGCCGAGGTCAGGCCCTGGTGCATCATCTTCTCGCCACCCTGTCGAAGCGCCAGCATGCCGTGTCGTCTGGCAGCGACGCGCAATTCATCGGCGGTGCACTTGTTGAGCACCATCTCGCGCATCTCGTCATTCATTATCATCAACTCAAAAATGCCAATGCGACCCTTGTAGCCCGTGTTGTTACAAACGTCGCAGCCGCGACCTCGAAAGAATTTTTCTCCGTTCAGGTTGTCTCGACTTTTGTAGTCAAGCTGTGCCAATACTTCGTCGCTGGGATCGATTTCTTCTTTGCATTGGCTGCAAATACGCCGCACCAGGCGTTGGGCCAGGATTCCTTCGACGGTGGCACAGATCATGAATTCGGGTACTCCCATGTCTCGCAACCGTGTGATGGTGCTGGGAGCGTCGTTGGTGTGCAGCGTGCTGAAGACGATATGGCCTGTCAACGCGGCCTGAATGGCAATCTCGGCGGTCTCATAGTCGCGAATCTCGCCAACCAGAATCACGTCCGGATCCTGTCGCAGGATGGATCGCAGGCAAGCCGCAAAAGTCACTCCGATATCCGGGTCAATGGGAATCTGCACAATCCCGTCGATGTCATACTCGACGGGATCTTCGGTGGTGATCAATTTGTCGGCAATCTCGTTCATCTCCGTCAACGCGGAGTACAACGTGGTGGTCTTGCCCGAACCGGTCGGACCCGTCACCAGGATGATGCCGTTGGGCTTTTTCATGAGCTCGCGAAAATCGCGCATCACCACTTCGTCCATCCCGACATTGTTCAAGTCGAGTTCCACCACGGACCGGTCGAGGATTCGCAGGACACAACTCTCTCCGAACATGGTCGGCATCACACTGACACGCAAATCAACGGGGTGCCCGCCCACGGTCAGTTCAATCCGACCATCCTGGGGCAAGCGTCGCTCGGCGATGTCCAGGTTAGCCATGACCTTGATACGAGTCGTAATGGCAAAGGAAAGATGTCGAGGTGGCGGCACCATTTCGTACAAGACTCCATCCGCCTTGATACGGATCCGGAACTCATCCTCAAATGGCTCGAAGTGAACGTCACTGGCTTGGTCCTTGATTGCCATCAGCAGGACCATGTTCAACAGCTTGCGCACAGGAGCACTGTCGGCCAACGCTTCGACATGGGTCAGATCGATGGCCCCCTCTTCATTCAAGGCTTCCGCGGCCGCCTGCAAATCCGTGTCTTCGCCCATGTCGCTGACGATCTTTTCAATGCTCTCCGATTCGCCACCGTAGAATTTCTCCAACGTATCGACGATATCAGCTTCGGTCGCGACGACCACGCGAATGTCATACCCCAGAAACGTCCGCAGTTCATCCTGAACCGAAAGATTCTGCGGATCGCACATGGCCACCGTGAGCGTGTTGCTGTCCTTGTCAAAATGCACGGGTATGATGCGGTACAACTGGGCCATCGGCTCGGTGACGTGTTCCAGAACCTCCTTGGCAATCTGGGTTTCACGCAGATTAATGACCTGCATCCCCATCTGTTCGGCCAGCCCCTGAGCCAGCTGTTCCTCCGTGATCAGCCCCATCCCTTCGGCCATCTTGCCAAGCAGCTCACCGGGAGAACGCCGTTGCTCCTCGAGCAGCAGCCCGAGTTGCTCCTCCTGGATATAACCCAGGTCGACCAGAATTTGTCCTATTCGTCGAATGGCCATGGTGAGAGTGGTGGTCCGTTGGGGTTGGTTCTGTTGCCCTCTACCGAACTCGGAAGGGGGACCCGGTTTTTATAATGGCGTGCCAACACACGAGCGGCGTTGGAACATGGAAAACTTCTCGCTTCCTTCTGGCCGCGCGCTACGTCGGCTGCAACTCGGCTTCCTCCTCCTCCTGACCCTCGTCGCTAATACCCTGTCTGGCCCGGGCAACCCGCTTGGCCAGTTCTTCCTGAGAGTTGGCTTTCGCCAGGGCATCTTCGATCGTGATTATCTCGCGCCGCCAGAGATCGAAGATGGCATCGTCCAGAAGTTGCATGCCGAGCTTGGCACCCGTTTGAATGGCTGAATTGATGCGGAACGTTTTGTTTTCACGAATCAAGTTGGCAATTCCGGATGTCACCACCAACAGTTCATGCGCCGCAACTCGACCTCCATCGATTCTGGGAATCAAGCATTGCGACAAGACACCAATGATGGAAGTGGAAAGTTGGGTGCGAATCTGCTCCTGCTGGTTCGTGGGAAATACGTCGATGATACGGTTCACCGTTCCCTGGGCTCCCGTTGTATGCAAAGTACCAAACACGAGGTGACCCGTCTCGGCCGCTTGAATCGCTGCTTCAATGGTCTCCAGATCACGCATTTCACCAACCAGAATCACGTCCGGGTCCTGTCGCAAAGATCGGCGAATCGCCTCGGCGAAACTCGGCACATCGACCCCTACCTCCCGTTGATTGACGGTCGACTTCTGGTGCTGATGGTAGAACTCGATCGGATCCTCAATCGTGATGATATGATGATCGACTTCCTCGTTGATATAGTTAACCATGCTGGCCAAGGTGGTAGTCTTTCCCGAACCGGTCGGACCGGTCACCAAAAACAGACCGCGCGGTTTCATGCACAAGTTGATAGCAGCGGGCGGCAACCCCAGCACCTCGAAGGAGAGGAACTCGTTGGGGATCTGCCGCAACACCATGCCGACATTCCCCTTTTGTCGGAAGATCGACACGCGAAAGCGGGCCGCGTCGCCAAAAGCAAACCCGAAGTCGCTTCCGCCCTGCTCCTGCAACTCTCGTTGACAACGCTCGGGTGCAATTGCCTTCATCAGTTCGACGGTGTCCTCCGGCTCCAGCACCTTCGTCTCCAGCCGCCGCATGCGACCGTGCAAGCGGAACACCGGTGGCTGGCCCACCGCAATGTGGATGTCACTGGCCTCCTGCTTGACGCAAGCCTGCAGGAGTTTGTCGATCAGAATGGTTGGCATGGTGAATGGGTGTCTGTGGTCTGTCTGTTTTTCGCCCTCAACCGAGAGGGCTCCAGGTTATCGGATCACGTTCTCACAAAAGCCGCGGCCAGCAGCAGCACACCTCCCGCCACTTCCAAAGGAACTAAGATCCCCATGATTTGTCCGTGAACGCCTCGCTGCCCAAAACGTTGTTTCTGTTACTACCCAGATCTGTCCGGGGCTGTTCCTAGATACCAAAGTTGTTCGTCACACAATCCTTGGCTGACCCGTGGCAAGGTGATTATTCCCCGTGGCCAGTCCGAACTCAAGCCAGCGGTTCATTTTGAGCTGCCGGGGCTGACTCAGTTTGGCCGCCCATGAACCTCTTTATGTAGGGCCGGGCCGGGTGGCCAGGGAATTATACGCCGCAAGTGATGTGGCCCCTTCCCGGTTTTTCAGGTCCAACCCGCAGATTTTATCTATTTTACCAAGGGTCTAGCTCGTTGGAGCTGCCATTTGCTGCAGGATTCCAAAGTCATCCTCCGAAGGTTTGGCGACCCGATAGACTTCTTCCAGGGTCGTGACCCCGTTTAAAACCTTGTCGATTCCATCAGCGTAAAGTGTTATCATTCCTTGTCTTATAGCCTCTTTTCGGATCGCAACGGCCGACTCCCCGGCAAAGATCAGTTCGCGAATTCTGCTGCTGACCGGCATCATTTCAAAAATCCCTAAACGGCCGTGAAAGCCTCCTCTTTGACATCTTCCGCAACCCTTGCCTCGCGCAAATTCTCCCGTTTTTGCCAATTCTGGGGTGATGCCGGCTGCCTCCAGTGCCGCCTCGTTGGGTTGATAGGATTCCTTGCAATGGGAACAAATTACCCGTATCAGGCGTTGGGCAATCAGCCCAATGACGCTGCTGGCAACAAGATAGGCGGGTACCCCCAAATCGACCATACGTGTCACAGCACTGGGCGCATCGTTCGTATGAAGCGTACTGAAAACCAAGTGTCCAGTTAAAGCCGCCTGGATTCCCATCGATGCCGTCTCTAAATCCCGCATTTCACCGACCAGAATCACGTTGGGAGCTTGTCGTAACATGGACCGAATCACGCGGGCAAAATCGAGTCCGATCTGGTGGCGGATCTCCACCTGGTTGATGCCGGGCAAGTAGTACTCCACGGGGTCTTCAGCCGTGATGATCTTCCGGTCCGGTCGATTCATCTCGTTCAGGACAGCATAGAGCGTCGTGGTCTTGCCTGACCCGGTCGGGCCGGTCACCAGGATAATCCCGTTGGGTCGCCTCAGCAGGTCCCCGAACCGGTCGTGGTTGGTCTGTGACAGGCCCAGTTGCTGAACTCCGATCCTGATATTGTCCTTGTCGAGCAGGCGCATGACCACGGACTGGCCGTGATTGGTCGGTATCACACTCACCCGCAAGTCGAGTTCCTTTCCGGCCGTGTCGACTTTGATCCGGCCATCCTGGGGCCGACGACGCTCCGCAATGTCGATTCTGGCAAGGATTTTCACACGGGAAATAAGGGGTCCCAACATCCGCCGGGGCGGGCTATCCCGTTCAATCAGGCGACCATCAATACGATAGCGAATGCGAACCCGTTCTTCGAACGGTTCGATGTGAATGTCTGAGGCGCGTAGCTGAACGGCTTCGGTAATCATCAGTTGAACCAGGCGTACGATGGGAGCACTGTTCTCATCGACAACCTCGTCTTCTGAAATTTCTGCATCCTCCGTCTCGGTAAAATCGATGGCTGTGTCGGTAAACTCTTGCAGCATCGAGTCCGCACTTTCCTCTGCAATTTGACCGTAATAACGGTTGATCGCTTCGTGAATACTTTCTCGTGGAGAAAGTGCCATTTCGATTTTCTTGTTGAGGATAAAACGCAACTTGTCCATCGTTTCCAGGTCATACGGATCGCAAACGATGACGGTCAACGTCTCATCTTCTTCCTTGTAAGGCAGCACGCTGTTTTCACGAGCCACCGATTCCGGGATCAATTCGACCACCGAGGGCGGAATCACGGTGTCTTCCAGCACGAGGTACTCCAACCCGTGCTCCTGGGCAACCGCCCGCATGACTTCATCGCCCGTGGCATACCCCAAGTGAATCAGTTCGTCCGGCAAAGAACTCCCATTCTGAGCCGCCACCGCCTGGGCATCAGCCAGTTGGTCTGTGCTGATCACTCCGCGTTGGATCAGGATTTCAGTGAATTTGACGCTTTTTGCCATGGCATTCGCCGTTTGTCAAAACCTTAAAAAGACATATTTCGATGGGGTGTACGTCACTCGGGGACCCCGGGTCACTGTCCGCCTCAACGCTGGTTTTCGCAAGTCCTGGATTCTGCCAGAGAAAGCCGACCAGGGGAACTTGGATACGTGTCTGAATTTGTCGTTCCTGCAGCCAACTCGGGGAAAACCTGCTATCTTTATCATGATTTCGCGTCGCGACCGCGTCAACGGGATTTGGAGCCGTTTCAGAGCCCGAAACACAGAAGACCGTAGATAGAGTTACGAGAGACCGAACCGATGGCAAGTTTTTCCTACAGTTTGAATGGCAGTACGATTCGAACGACACCCGTTCTGGACCAGATCAAAGTGGCCTCGGGTGCCGGCTATCAGGCGCTGGAAATCTGGCACGACAAAGTCGACGAGCACATCGAGTCTGGGGGTAAGGTCCGTGACATTCGCCGAGCGTTGGATGATTCCGGACTGGTGGTACCCACGACGATCTACTTGTCCGATTGGTTCGACTCGACCGGTGACCAACACGCCAAGGTGCTTGAAGAATGCAAGCGTCGGATGGATCAGTCCGTTGAACTGGGAGCGGAACATGTTATCGCAGGCCCACCACTGGGAACGGCCTGTGTCGAGCGGGGAGCAGAAAACTATTTCGAGCTATGTGAACTCGGCCGCGCAATGGGTGTCAAACCGGCCATGGAATTCTTGGGGTTCGTCGAGCAGTTGAACACCATTGAAGCGGCGCTGGAGGTCATGGAAAAATCCGGCCATCCGGCTGCCTGCACCATCCTCGACCCTTTCCACATCTTTCGCGGAGGCGGCTCTGTGGAATCGATTGCGCAGTTGACCGCAGCGCAAGTTGCAATCAGTCACTTCAATGACATCCCCCCGGAACCCCCGCGAGTGGAGCAACACGATCATCACCGGGTCCTGCCCGGCGAGGGTATCTTCGATTTGCAGCGGTACGTCCAACTACTCGAGCAGATCGGCTATACCGGCTACCTCTCACTGGAATTATTCCGCAAAGATCTGTGGAACGCCGATCCGCACGAAGTCGCAGCTCTCGGTCTGGAAAAAATGCGATCGGCGGTGGAAATCTGACCCCGAACAGGATGGAAAGAAATGGAACGACTGTCAGAACATGCGCACCGCCCGTGGTCTGACAGAGGTTCTCCGTAATTCGGCGTCGTTTCTTTGGTGTTTCAGAGCCGGGAGCTTATCATGAGAGTAGGCGAATCTGTTCGAAGGCCTGGAAAGTGAAACGCCGCTGCACTCGGCTTGGAGAGATGTTTTACCGCCGGTCGCAGCACACGTCCCGTGGCGAGATCTTACCTTCCACCCAAGACATGCCAGGAATTTCCGTCTTGTGCCCTTTCCAAAAACCTGCTGCAAAATATCCTTCCCGGTCCGGGCTGCTGATCGGTGGGCTCGTGGCATTCTGGCTCGGCGTGTTTACGATCCGGCCGGTGTTTGCCGTGGTCGTCTTTGATTTTACTTTCGAAGACGTGGTAGCCAATACGAACGACGGCTTTGACGACCCGGTCCTGGGGGCGGATCGCCGAGCAGCTCTGATTGACGTGGCGAACAACGTCATCGGCAAACAACTCGACCATCAGGCGACTGTCAGAATCAACATCAACGAATCGAAGGACCTGTCAGACAATACCCTGGCAACCGCCGGCCAGATTTTCTTTGTGGTGCGACGTTCATTTCAAGATGGATTGGTGGCCGCCGCAATCCAAGAGGACGAGGATCCGTCACCGGGGAATTTTTTAGGTTCGATGACCTGGGATTTTACCCATGACTGGAACCTGAGCAGTGAGTCCCCCGCTTCCGGAGAGAATGATTTTCGATCGGTTGCGTTACACGAACTGACTCATTTGCTTGGATTTGCCACCCTGATTCGAGAAAATGGCCACGGGTTGGAGGATGTGACATTCGACACCTTCAGCCGCTTCGATTCGTTCTTGGAAAATTCAACGGGTAGCCCACTGATTACCAGTGGCCGATTCAATGTTGTTAACGCGACCATTTCTGATTTGACTACGGCCGTCTTCTTCAACGGAACCCACGCAACTGCAGCCAATGATGGCGACCGGGTTGAACTGTTTGCCGATGCTCCTTTTGGTCACAGCTCGTTGAGTCACATGCGGGATACGAACGACCCGATGACTGTCAATTTGCCCATTGGATCTTCACAACGCGCCTGGTCGTTGCTCGATCGTGGAATTCTTCTCGATTTGGGCTATCAGATACCCGACGCGGTGATTTCCAACCTGGACGAAGTGTTGACCGACACCACGCTGACGATTACCGGAAGTATGTTTGTCGGGGGTGACCAGTTTGGCGCCCAGATGCCGGGGTCCCTGACTGTCGAAGACTCGGCAGCAGTAAACGTTTTGGGAATTGGCGGGATCTGGGAGACGGGTACGCTCCACGTTCAGGGCACCTTTTCAACCGATGGCGCGCTGGCCAACAAAGGTGACGTCGACGGCGCGGGAACCATCGGTGGTGACTTGACGAACCTGACCGGAACCATCGCACCGGGTGCACCGATAGGGCGACTCGGCATCACCCAGAACTTCATCCAGGATGCCGGGGGCCGGCTGGAGATGGAAATCGGGGGCACCACGCCGGCCACTGAATTCGATGTACTGGAAGTAGGAAATGCTGCCCAAGTCGGGGGAATTCTGGAAATTCATGTGCGGAATGCCTACCGGGATTTGCCCTCCAGGGGTTTGGTAGACCGTTTTCATTTACTCACTTCGCAGCAGCTGACCGGCACGTTTGATCAGATCAGCTATGCCGGGAAACAGCTCGCCGTTTCCAGCCCATTGGATGACCGGGGAAGCTTCAGCAGCCACCAGGGAAACGGATACTTTCGCACCGTCCTCTACAGTGACGAAGGGCTTGAGTTTATCAACCTGTATGCACAACCGGGTGACCTGGATGGCGATGTGGATATCGATCTCAGCGATTTCAACGTGCTGGCGGCACACTTCGACCCGTTTAATCTTGACTTTCCGCACAACTGGCTGGAGGGAGATTTTGATGGAGACCAGAAAATCAACTTGACTGATTTCAATTTTATGGCTGCAAACTTTTCTCTGGGAAGCTACAACTTGGGTGGGTCGAGTTTACTGTCAACCGTCCCTGAGCCAAACAGCGCGTTGAGTTGCGCGGTATTAATAGCGTGCCTGACACTGCTGCGAAACGCTGGTTGCCGGGAACCCTCCGGACCTGGCCGGCACCATTGTCGCAACTCATAACCTGGCCGATTTTTTAACCGGGAAATGTTGTGCCAGTCGTGAAAACACTGGGTCCTCGGAGTTCAACGAATTCGCCATGAAAATTCGCCTGGATTATGGCCACACCGGGCTGGACGTCGAATTGCCAGATGAACTGCTGGTCCAAATTCTGTCTCACAAGGCGGCCACTCCTTTAATCGACCCCGAAAACATTTTGCGGGACCGCTTGAATCGACCCGCCGGAACCGTACCCCTTTCCGAGATTGCCAAGGGCCGTCGTAGCGCATGCATCCTGATTTGCGACATCACCCGCCCGGTCCCCAATGAACTGCTGTTGGGAGCCATTCTGGAAACGCTGAGAGGAGCAGGCCTGGAGCAAGAGAACATCCTCGTCCTCGTGGCAACCGGCGCACACCGGATCAGCACCCGGGACGAAATCATCGAGTTGGTGGGTGCGGAGATTGCTGCAAACTATCGCATCGAAAATCATGATGCACATGATCGCGCAGCCCACCAATACCTGGGGTCCAGTCCGCGCGGAGTCCCGCTCTGGATTGACTCGCGGTACCTGCAGGCGGACTTGAAGATCGCCACGGGATTGATCGAACCGCATTTCATGGCCGGGTATTCCGGAGGCCGCAAGCTGATCTGTCCCGGAATTGCCGGACTCGAAACCATCCAAGTTTGGCATGGACCGGACTTCATGGAAGATCCCCTGGCAGACACGGGTATTCTGCTGGGAAACCCGGTGCACGAAGAAAACACCTGGATGGCCCGGCGAGCCGGATGCGACTTTATCGTGAACGTGATCATCGATGCGGAGCGACGTCCTTTGAACCTGGTGGCCGGTGACATGGAAGAAGCTTTTGAAGAGGGAGTCGCTTTTGTGCGTGACCTTGTGGTAGACACGGTGCCAGAACCGGTTGATGTGGTCATCACCAGCTGCGCCGGTTACCCCCTGGACACTACCTTTTACCAATCCGTGAAGGGCATGTGCGGCGCGCTGCCCATCGTGAAAGAAGGTGGAACGGTCATCCTGGCCGCCAGCATGAGCGAAGGCATCGGTAGCGAGTCTTTTCAAACACTCTTTCGGGAGAATTCCAGCCTGGAGGAATTCCTGCACCGCATCTTGCATGAGAACTATTTTGTCATGGACCAGTGGCAACTTGAGAAAATGGCGGCCATCTGCAGCAAGGCGCGAGTCAAGGTGGTCAGCGACGGCTTGCCGGCCGAAACGATCCGGAGTCTGTTTGTGGAAACTGCAACAACCGTAGAAGCGGCTGTCAGCGAAGCCTTGGAACTACATGGCCCCCAAGCGACCATTGCCGTCATCCCCAAGGGGCCCTACGTGGTAGCGCAACTGGAGTGAAGGTTGGAGCAACGAGGGCGAAAGGGAAAACGGTCTCGTACCGCAGCTGCTCACTCTGGTTTTACCGGGGGCCGTCCGATCGAGTAGTAGGTGAAACCCGCATTGCACATCTGCTCGGGTTCATAAAGATTGCGACCATCAAAGACGACGGGTATTGCCATACGACGACGCATCTGTGCCAGATCGGGGTGTCGAAATTCTCCCCACTCGGTCACGATGACAAGGGCTTGAGCATGATCCAGCGCATCTTCGGGAGTGCTTGCATAGGTTAGTCGGTCACCGTACTTCTGCTCTACATTCGCCATCGCTACCGGATCGTGAACGCGAATGACGGCGCCCCGTTCAAGCAAGGCGTCGATAAGCACCAGCGCCGGAGCCTCTCGAACATCATCGGTGCGGGGTTTGAAAGCGAGTCCCCAGATCGAAATGCTGGCGCCGGCCAGATCACCCTGGAAATGACTCTCCAGATTTTTCAGCAGTATCGTCTTCTGAAATGTGTTGATGTCGTCGACGGCCTTCAACATACGTGGTTCCACACCATGTTTTTCCGCCATCCGCATCATGGCCCTGACATCTTTGGGAAAGCAACTGCCCCCATATCCCACACCCGGAAAAAGGAAAGAAAATCCAATCCTGCGATCGTGGCCTATGCCACGCCGGACGTCGTTGATATCGGCTCCCATGTTTCCACAGACGTTGGCCATTTCATTGATGAAACTGATTTTTGTGGCCAGCAGGGAATTGGCAACGTACTTTGTCAATTCAGAACTTTCGGGAGACATGACCAGAAAGGGCTTGTCGGTCCGTAAAAAAGGAGCATACAACTGTCGCAACACTTCCCCGACCTCGCAGCGCGCGACTCCCACAACCACCCGATCGGGAAACATAAAGTCGTTGATCGCTGCGCCTTCCTTGAGAAACTCTGGATTGCTGGCCACGTCGCATTCACGCCCTGTCAGTTTTTTCAACAGGGCGGTGATTTCGGCACATGTGCCTACCGGAACGGTGCTTTTGGTAACAACAATCGCTGCTGGTGGCAGATGGGGCGCCAAGTCGGTCACGGCTTGAAAAAGGTACTGTAAATCGGCCGAACCATCGTCGTGCTGGGGCGTACCCACTGCCAAGTAGATGATCTCCGACTGTTTGACGCCTGTCGCCAGATCGGTGGAGAACTGGAGGCGGCCTGCTTTGGCATTTCTGAGCACCAATTCAGAAAGGCCCGGTTCATAGATCGGGATCTCGCCACGATTCAACGCATCGATTTTTTCCGCGTCGATATCAACACAGCGAACGTGGTTTCCGCTGTCGGCAAAGCAGGTCCCTGTCACCAAACCGACATATCCCGTTCCAACGACCGTGATCTGCATGAAATCCCTTTCACTTCTGGCCCGTGAACCGGCACATGACTGTTCACGAAATTACGAACCGCAAACGAATATGACTCGACTCGAATCCTGCTCACTTCGGACCGTCTTGCCCCCCGGGTATGTCTCTGAAGAAATCCGCCCGCCCGAGAGCACCAAATTGACATAACAGGTGCGGAGTCGCTGATCACCATCAGTCTGGATCGACAGAAGGCGGTCGTTGAGAATCGGCGGGAGGCGGA
>PBTE01000182.1 GCA_002726515.1 Planctomycetaceae bacterium
GCAGGCCGGCGGGCCCTGTTGAACCTGTTACCCATTTTCTTGCTGTTCATACCTGTGTTCTGGGCCATTTTCGGTCAAACGGGTTCGTCGTGGGTGCTGCAGGCGGCGCACATGGATCGCCAGTTCCTGGGGGTCCAGTGGTACGAGGCCCAAATACAGGTAGCCAACCCGATTCTGATTCTGTTGTTCATTCCCCTCTTCTCGTACGTCGTGTACCCGCTGGCTGGTCAGTTCTGTCAAGTCACACCTTTACGGAAGATGTCTGTGGGACTGGTATTGGCCGCTGCAGCCTTTGCGATTTCAGGTTGGCTGGAAGTCAGGATAGAGTCGGGTGAACAACCAAGCATTGGCTGGCAACTCGTGGCCTATATGGTGCTGACGGCCGCCGAGGTACTCGTTTCGATTACCTCCCTGGAATTTGCCTACACGCAAGCTCCACCAGCCATGAAATCAGTGGTGATGGGAATTTATTTCGCTGGCGTCGCTCTGGGAAACTTGTTGACTTCCGGTATCAACTGGATGATTCAACGTTCTGCTGGTGCAAGTCAACTTGCGGGAGCCAATTACTATTGGTTTTTCACGGGACTGATGACACTGGCTGCTGTCTGTTTTGTGCTTTTCACTCTGTTCTACCGTGGAAACACTTTTGTGCAGGGAAGTCAAAGATCCGGCGAGCAATGACAGCGTTGTTCGATGTGTACTGAGGCACCGGGTGCAGCCAGCGGGCAGGTGCACCAGACACCGCGGTAGCAGGCTGGCCGTGTTGTGTCAGCAGACGGAATTGCTGGAAGGTGGGCCGGTTTCCTGGCGAGTTCTTCCTTAACGCAGCAGCAAGGTGGACCTGGCTGCGCGGTCTTTGTCGGATGCTTCGGTCGATGGAGTATCCCACCTGGGTGTGTGACTTTCCAACTCCGGCAGTTGCTGCAGGTGGAACCCCGCCGGAGTCAAATTGTGGTGCAACCAGAAGTTCAAGAGCAGTGTCTTGTGTTTTTCACTCGTCAAGCGGTCCAGTTGATAATGTTTTGCTGACAACTTGTGGACCGGTTGATCGGAAGAGTGCATGCCGGTGGCTGATTTGGGGACCTCCTGCCAACTCCAGCCACTTTCGCCTGCGAGTTGGAGCCACTCGGAAAATCCCCAGGAAAGCGGTTCGGTTGAGTCGTCTTCGATGGCCACGGTCCAATAGGCCGCCGGACCAGAGGGTCCGGGTTGCGTCAGGAAAAGATTGTTTTCACCTTGTAGGGAGAACTTGTCCCGGGAGAGGGTGATTTCCTGAATAACGGTTTGTTGGATATGGGACCACCCGGCTGCAGAGAGCAAGATCATTCCATCACACTGAAACCTTGTCGGAGGCAGGTGAGGGCCACGTTTTTCTTGAGAAAGGTAGCACAGCCCCTTGTCAGCAACGACTGTCACGCCACTCAGTCGCACGTTCAGGCTGTCGCCAGGTTGTGGTGGTCGGGTGGTGCCGGTTGCCAGTAAGAGTCGTTCGGTACTGGCGAGAAGGCCATTATCCCACGAGAACTCCAGCGGGCGGGCTTCGACGGCCCAGATCAAGGTGGCCTCGCCTCGGAGTATGCAGTTTCTCAAGCGAATTGTCGGGTAGGAAGACGGTGCCGATGTGCTCTCCGTTTTGTCAAAAAATGTTTCGCCGGGTTCAATGTGAAAGAATGCCACCCCTTCCCAGTTGGTCGTTCTTCCCTGCTTGCCGTTGCGGATGGTAACTGCTGTGCGCTCAAGTTCAATTCCTGCGTTATGCCTTACGTCAAACAGCGACCAGTGCTCCACAGGTTGACTCAATTCCAACTCCAACCGGAGGTTGACAATCTTCAGTTGCTTGGAGGTTACCGTCAGCATCGATGTCTGTTCGTAGTCCTGCGGTTGGAATCTCAGAACAGGATTGAATCCGTCTGCCGCCTGGATAGTGATCCGGGGATGTGTGATCACAAGGGGTGCTTCTGTCTGTACTCCGTTGTAGCGTAGTTCGATGACCTGGCTGGTGGACATGCGGTCTTTGTCGACACGCAGTTTGTTGAGTGCTTCGGAAAGGGACAGGTAGTGAAACGGACGGGAGTTGTCGGAAGTTGGATCGACGATCAGTGCTTGCGGGCTTGGGGGTCCGGGAAGCGGTTCTTTTTTTTCCGGATTGTCGTCAGAAGTTGACCCCTTCAATTCGTCGGAAGGTTCTGTCTGTTCTAATGAAGTGGCGGTTTCGGGAGGGCGGTCCTGGCCCGGGTTTTCCACAGCGTCCGCAGGGAGTTCCTGACGGTCCGTAGGAGCAACGGTTGAACTCGGTTGCCGCACAAGGGCTGTTGATCCGGGATTTTCTACGCCACCCTCTGTCGTTGAAAGCACCTGCGCGGATTTTGTGGTGGCAGGTGGTGATGATTCCGGGGTACCCGGTCCGGTGGAGGGGGCATCCTCGCGAACGTTGCCCGCTCGAATTACATCGCGTTCGCTAGCAACCGGTTTCGGACCGGCCGTCGAGCGTTCGGGAATTGTGGCAACCACGTTGGGCACGTGCCCAAGGTACTCAATTGAAAAAGCAGTTGCCGTGAGGAGGAGCAGCGCAGCAATCCAAGGTACAAGGCGTTCCCACGGCTTCAACGGTCCGGCGCCGGGAGCGACCCACACGGTACCGGTCACACCAGTCGGAGTCATACCCTGTTGATCCATTAGTAACAGAAGCTCCCCAATGAGCTGGCTGGGCGACTGCTGCCGTAGATCGGCGCTCTTTGCCAGCATTTTGTTCAGAAGCAGGGAGACCGAAGCCGGGCTGTCCGGGCGGAACTGCCGGATATCCGGCGGTTCATCACTGGTGTGGCTGAGCAACTTTTGCAGGACAGTTCCCTCCGAGAACGGAGGGCGACCGGACAACATGAAAAACAGGGTACAACCGAGCGAGTAGATATCGCTGCGCACATCCGCGTCACGAGGGTCGCGAGCTTGTTCAGGTGAAATATAGTCGAAGGTACCCAGTGTGACGCCACTGACAGTGAGTTCTTCGTGTCCCGATTCCACATGGTGTGATCGAGCCAGCCCCATGTCGACTAACTTTGCCCGGCCACGGGACGTTACCAACACGTTGGAAGGCTTGATATCGCGGTGGACAACATCACGCTGAACGGCGTGGTGAAGTGCCTCGGCAACCTGCAAGGTGTAGTTGAGCGCAGTTTCAAGTGGCAGTGGGCCGTGTCGCACGACCAGTCCTCGAAGATCGAACCCGTCAATGTACTCGAAAACGATATAGTTCCAGCCATCGTGTTCACCCACGTAGTAGACGCGGGCGATATTATCGTGATTCAGTCGGGCTGCGCTTTGCGCTTCCTGGCGAAACCGCTTGAGAGTGTCGTTGTCCGCGCTTCTTCCTTGTGAAAGCACCTTGACAGCTACCGTGCGTCCCAGGTTCATGTCTTGTGCACGGAAGACAGCGCCCATCCCACCTCCACCGACAAATTCATCTAAACGGAAATCACCCAGCAGTTTACCTTCCAGCAGGAGACCCAAATCATGAGAGCGGGTAGAAGACGGCAGGGGGCTGCTACCTCCGGTGTGCGGGGAAGAGGCGTGCGCTGCGGAGATGATCGTAGGTTGATCAGCCAACTGGCCAGCAACGGGAGCCTTGTTGATCTCGGTTGGCGAATCCTCAGGACTCACTTCCCGGGACCGAATCGATGAAGAACGGCTCGACGGCGAGACGGTCGGTTCGCAAGAGGAGTCTTCTGAATGGGAATCGGGTTCAAACATTGGCGCCGGTCGTCAGTTTGCCTGGTCGATCACCTTGGTATCTTACAGGATATCAAGCCAGCCCTGATGTTTCCACAAAACGCCGGTGAGCACCCTGACGCGCCGGCGTGCCGAGACCTGGCTGGACCCGGGGGCCGGTGCGTGCTGGCCGCAATCGTGGGATGTTCTTACCGAATGGAGAACAACGCTCCGGAGAAGCGATAAAGTCCCATTATAGGATAACGGGTGACGAGGGTCAACGAATGCAAAAGTGGGTGGCAGTAAGTGAAGAACTTACTCGCCAAAAAACAGCTGGCAATAACTTTCATAACGTCGCGTGTCCAGGTAACCATCTGCCACCGCATCTTTGACGGCACACTGGTCCTCGTGCGTGTGGGTACAATCAGGAAAATGGCAGTCGTGGACGAACGACCTCAGGTCACGAAAAAAGCTGGCAACCTCCTGAGGTTCTACGTCCCACAACTCGAATTGCCGAATCCCTGGCGTATCGACGACGTAACCACCGTTTCGGAGTGGAAGAAGTTTCGCATTGGTCGTAGTGTGTTTGCCTTTTTGTGTGTCCTCGCTCACGCGTCCCACCCGCAGATCGAGACCGGGTTCCACTGCGTTTAACAACGAGGATTTTCCAACTCCACTTTGACCGGTAACGACGCTCTGAGCCCCTGTCAGCCACTGCCTCAAACGGTCGATGTTTGTACCGGCAGCGGCACTGACCAGGAGGACCATGTAGCCCATCTGCCCGTAGATGCCCACAAGAGGTTGCAGGTCGGCAGGATTGACGAGATCGATTTTGTTGATGCAAATAACAGGCCGTACCCGGCCTTTTTCAGAACTGATCAGGAGCCGGTCAATCAGGTGTGGCTTGAGAGTCGGTTCAGCAGCGCTGGTAATGATGACCAACTGGTCGATGTTAGCCACCAGGACGTGTTGTCGACCACGACTGTTGCGGCTCAGGATGCTGTGTCGGGGTTCGACGCGTTCGATGACTCCCTCTTGATTTCCATGGGCACGAAACAATACGTGGTCTCCGGCGACCACAACGTGACGCTGATCCGTCGCAAGGGTTTTCAAAAGGCGCCGCGTGGCACAACGGAATTGTTTGCCAGACTCTGTTGCGACAAGACTGTTGAGTCCGTGAACGGCAATCACTCGTCCGGACTGGCAGGCCGAGAGGTCCACATCGGGCTGCACGGCCAGTGGAGACTCTTCATTGTCAGTGCGATCACCAATCACCGTTCGTTTGCGAGTTAACGCCCCCTTTCCGCCAAAGGATTCTTTGCTGAGCGAATCCTCATCGGCGGATGGATCCATCTGATAGCTGCGGGTGATGTCGGTCTTCCGTTGTCGGGGAGTACGGTTCTTGCGAAAATCAGTTCGTATTTTTTCTCGTTTTCGTTTCGACATTGTATCTGGTTTCCCGTTTGAACTAGTCGGAACGGGCTGCTTACTGGTAACCGGCGAGGACCAGCCGGTCCATGGCTTGTTCAGTATGCTGCGTCGCGGCTCGCCTATCCAGGCGGAACTGTACGATTTTTGCAGCTCTTTTCTGTTCCGTCTGGTCGACCACTGCGAACTTCCGGTCCGCGACTAGGATTTGACGGCCGCGCTGTTTGCAGGGAAGTTTGTGGTCGGTGTTGTTTCGCTGGCCGGTCCAATCAGATTGGTCATCTCCGCCACATCGAGCTCTTCCTTCTCGATGAGGCCGAGGGCCAGTTTTTCGAGTTTATCCCGATTTGCGCTGAGTAATTTGTGGGCGCGATCCTCTGCAGCGTGAAGCACTTTGGCGACTTCTTCGTCAATGGTCTGCATGGTGTGTTCACTGAACTCTCGCAATTGGTGCATTTCACGACCCAGGAAGGGATCTTCATCACTGATCTTGTAGTTCACAGGCCCCAGTCGCTCACTCATGCCCCATTGGGTGACCATGCGTCGAGCCAGCTTGGTGGCACGTTCCAGATCGTTTGCTGCACCAGCCGTGTGTTCGTCGTAAATAAGATCTTCTGCAGCGCGACCGCCCAGCAGACAGATGAGCCGGTCGTGAAGTTCAGATTCAGAGATATTCAGGCGGTCTTCCTCCGGAAGGATTTCAGTGGCGCCGAGCATTCTTCCCCGCGGCATGATCGTCACCTTGTGAACTCGATCGGGGCCGGGTGTAATCCACGCCAGCAGCGCATGTCCAGCTTCGTGATAAGCGGTCTTTTCCTTTTCGTCGTCAAGCAGAACTTCTTCTCTCTTCGGTCCCATCAGGACCTTGTCCCGGGCAAATTCGAAATCCTGCATTTCCACGCACTTTTTGTCGTGACGCGCCGCCCAGATAGCGGACTCGTTGACGATATTTCGAATGTCCGCCCCCGTTAAACCTACCGTTCCCGAAGCTAGACGATTTAAATCGACGTCATCAGCCAGGGGAACGTCGCGGATGTGAACCTTGAAGATTTCCAGACGTCCCTTTTGCGTGGGACGGTCGACTGTCACATGCCGATCGAACCGTCCTGGTCGAAGGAGTGCCGGATCCAGCACATCAGGGCGATTGGTCGCGGCAATGACGATGACAGTGTCGGCCTGGGTGAAGCCGTCCATTTCACTCAAAATTTGGTTGAGCGTCTGCTCCCGCTCGTCGTGGCCTCCACCCAGTCCAGCACCTCTCTGGCGGCCAACGGCGTCAATCTCGTCAACAAAAACGATTGCGGGGGCGTGTTCTTTGGCTGTATTGAAAAGATCACGTACGCGACTGGCACCTACGCCCACAAACATTTGAATGAATTCAGATCCATTGACGGAGTAAAAGGGAACATCTGCTTCTCCAGCGACAGCGCGGGCCAGGAGTGTTTTTCCCGTTCCGGGAGGCCCCATCAGGAGAATGCCCTGGGGGACACGGCCGCCCAGGCGTTCAAACTTTTCAGGAGTCTTAAGGAAGTCAACCATTTCCTGCAGGTCGGTTTTGACATTTTCCAGGCCCGCCACATCCTCGAAGGTGATCGGTTTTGCAAGGCCTTCAAACTTGCGGGCAGGACTTTTGCTGAAACCGGACAGGAACCCGCCTCCCAGGAATTGATCTCGCGTTTTGCGAAACATGAAATACAAGAAGAAGACCAGTAGAAGCGGCAGCAGGATGCTGCTGGTCAACAACAGCGAAGTGTTGTCACGGGGGCCCAGGTCCCGAACCTCCACGTCATTACCGTAAAGTTCCTGCAGGAGTTTGTCTTTTTCAGTTTCACTGATAAGGTTCGGCAGGCGTAAAAAGAATTCCATCTCCAGAGTGATCGGGTTACCCTGTCGATCCAGGGGCGGTTTTGTCGGTAGCTCGAGAAAAGTTCCGAAAAATTCGTTACCACGAATGTCGATCGTGGCGATGTTCGGGAGTTGGGTTCTGAAAAAGTCGTAGGTGATTTCTGTCGGACGCGATCCGTAGCCTTGAAATGCTAATATGACGAGCATGGATACCAGGACCACCAGCAGCCATGTATTGGGTCTGGCTCGGCGCGGTTCGGACCGACCGTCCTTGCCATCGGATTTGTGTTCCGGCGAAGAGTTGTCCATCGACTTCCTTTCAGGTGTTCCGGTATCAGGCGTTGAAGTCGCCCTATTCTATACGAAGTTGTAAATTATTTCGATGAGGTTTCACGACACTTCAGATACAACTGCAGTTCCCCCTGCGAAAGCTCGACAGGTAACTCGTGCAAGGCGAGCTTTTCCGGCAGTCGGTGGGGGTCCCGTAGGAAGTCATCGAGGATTCTCAGTTGCTCGGCTGGCAATATCCAGTGAGGGTCGACCTCAAGCCCGTCCTCCATGGCGCGCAGAAGGTGGTCCAGGATGGTGTCGAACTGCGTGTACCGGATGGCAATGCATTGGGTGGTGGAGAACCCCTCAGCAAGTAATCGCCACGTCCAGTAATAGTCGGCACGGAATTCATCGGGTTTTGGGGTGGGGGAAGTGAAGGGCTGTTCAACCACGGTGGAAACCGGGCGCGGCTTTTGATTGGTACCGGTCGGCTTGCCCGTGTCAGGCTGCCGCAGTTTGGCAACCAGTGTCACGGGCAGGGTAAGTTCGCCCAGTAATTCGAAATCGCCGTGCATGACCCGTTTTCCGCTCTCCGTCAATCGGAGGACCGGTTTGAAACGATCGATCTCGGATTGACCGATGAGCCCTTCCTCCAGGAGGGCGTCCAGCAAACAGATCGCTTCATTTTGAGTCAACTGTGATAATAACCCGAAGGTGCTCAACTCCTGTAATTTCCACTTGGAAATTTTAGCGGATTTCGAGCCGCACAACATTTGCGCGACGATCTGTTTGCCAAATCCCAGTTTGCGTTGGTGAAAACGCTGGGCAATTCGGGCAATTCCGCTCAAGGCAATCAATACGGTTTGATGCAGGGGGTCCTCCGGGGAGTCGACCGTAACACTCGCCAGGGAGTCAGATCCTGATTTTGGTGTCAGGCAATTGTCGCAATTGTCACACGGCTGGCCGCTGGTCTGGCCAAAATAGCGGAGTATCTCCAGTTGCCTGCAGCGGGGGCCACGGGCATAACGGATCATGTGGTTGAGTTTGCTGTACTCGGCTTCTTTCCTTCGTTCGAGAGCCACGACGTCGACATCGAGTTGTTCAAAGGGGAGATGCTTATTGAGGATGTGGACCGCCTTTCCTCGAAACGGCGGGACGTAATCAAAAGTGTCCAATCGACTCAGTTCGCGGAGAGCGCGGGTGATTGCGAGCGATTGGATTTCAAGACTCTCAGCCAGGCCATGGGGCTGGAAGAAGACACGTTCATGGCGGCGGGTTCCCACGATTTTCTCGACGCCACGGAGGACTTTACGCTGGACGGCAGCTTGTTTTGGCAACAGGTCGACAAGCGTGTGTAAATTGCTGTCGATTCGAACTGCTGCCATGTTCTGACGAGGTTCAAGCCGCTCGAGTGCTCCCGCCTGTTCCAGCAGGTGTTCACAATTGCCGATTCCGTCCGCTGCCAGGTCCAGTTGGAGTCGCTCTTTCAGTTCGTTCTGTGTCAGTTGGATCGGGTCAGTATCCAGTTGTCGCAGGTATTCATAGACCCGGGCCACGGTTTCTGCTGACGGATAAGAGCTTTCAATGAAAAATTCCTGGATGTGGCGATCACCCGGGCTGAACAGCAGGAGGCAATGGGCTGGTTTGCCATCCCGGCCCGCCCGCCCTGCTTCCTGGTAGTAAGCTTCCAGGGACCCGGGCATGTTGTAATGGACAACAAACCGCACGTTTGACTTATCGATGCCCATGCCAAAGGCCACGGTAGCAACCACCACGTTGGTGTCTCCTGCCATGAAGTCGTCCTGGGATTGCTTGCGTTCATGCTGTTCGAGTCCGGCGTGGTAGATTCCCACGGGAAGCCCGGTCGACTGACTTACCAACTCAGCGACTTCACTGCAACGTTCCCGGCTCGAGGCATAAATAATTCCCGGGCCTTCTGTTTGTTTTAAGAACTGCTGCAGGGCCTGGTCTTTCTCGCGCCGGTTGCTGCAATCCAGTACTTCGTAATGCAAGTTGGGTCGAGCAAACCCAGTAATGAAGACTTTGGGATTCTGAAGGCCGAGCAGTTGGATGATATCCTGACGAACATCCGGCGTGGCTGTGGCGGTCAGGGCGATAGTCTGTGGCTGGCCAAGACGCTTGCGAACCTGCCCCAGGCGCGCGTAATCGGGACGGAAATCGTGCCCCCACTGGCTGACACAGTGGGCTTCATCGATGGCCAGCAGTTGGACTTTTGCAGCGGAGATGGATTGAATGAAACGGCTGCTCCTGAATCGCTCCGGCGCGACGTACACCAGGTCGAACTGTCCATCAGCAATTTGCTGAAGCCGCTCTTGTTGATCCTCTGGAGAAAGGCTGCTGTTAATGTGAGTCGCAGCAATTTCCAGACCAGTCATGGCGTCGACTTGGTCTTTCATCAATGCAATCAGGGGAGAAACGACCAGCGTCAGCCCCTCACGCATGATGGATGGTAACTGGTAGCAGAGGCTTTTGCCGCCCCCGGTCGGCATGATGCAAACGCAATCACCATCAGACAGGATGGTACGAATGACCTCGTGTTGTCCTGCTCGAAAGTTGATCAGACCAAAACGGGTCAGGTAATGTTTCAGGTCGTGTTCTACCGTGATTGGCATGCGGACTCTCGCTTCCAGCAAGAATCAAACAGGGGGTACAGGCGGGAAAGGGTGTCGACGCAGCGGATGGGCACGCCCAGCGCCAGCCGGTTCACTTCCCGAGCAGAGATTGTAGGAAGTCCAGCAAGGTGAATCAAAGGGGCACCAGTTCATCACTCGAGATGAGCCGGTTCCGTTAGAGCAGGGGCGACACGGTGAAAAAGGTCCCCCGAACCTAACTCTCGCTCCCTGGTACGCCATGAACGTACTGCTGTTGACCCGCCATGGTGCCGTTTTCTCGCCAAACTTTGAACAATCCGTGAGGCTTGTCCTCAAAATAATGCTCCTCCTTGGCCGGTTGTCCATTTTCAAACCATAAGAGTTGTTCTCCGTGGCGACGACCCGACACCCAGTTGGTAACGCTTTTCTTTTTTAATTCTTCCGTGTTGCCCTCATTTGGTTGGAACCAAGCCACCCATTGACCGTGCCGCTTGCCTTGTTGGTACTCTTCCTGGCGGACGATTTGTGTTCCGTCCGACAAGAAATGTGTCCAACGACCTTCAGGCTTTCCTTCACTGTAGTTCTCCCGGACCGCAAGCGTGCCGTCGGACCGGTAGATCAGGCTGTTTCCCTCGGGTTTGCCATGGGTATACTGGCACTTTTTGGCAAGTTGTCCGTTCTTGTGCCAAAAGGTCCATTTGCCATCGAGCTTCCCGTCGAGGTACGTTCCTTCGCTAAACTTGGTTCCGTTTTCGTAAAACTCCTGATACGAACCATGGAAGACAAGCCGACCGTTCTTGAATTTTTTAACCCGCCAACGAAGACGTAATTTGTTGTTGGGGTAGTTGTCGACTACCGTTAGTTGTTGAAAACTGCCATCCGCAGTGTCTGAAGTTGCCCTGGAGTTGTTGCGACGTGCGGGTCGCTTCGGCTTGGGATCAAATTTAATTTCTTCGTCGGTGAAGTCGAGATCCGAATCACTTGTATCGGAGTCTGAGGAATCCGTGGAAGGCTGCTTGTCGTCAGTTGCAGAAGGCTCGGGATCCGAGGGTGAAGAGACTGTTTTGAAAACAGAAGATGAAGCGGCCGTTTTGAAAACAGAAGATGAAACGGCCGTTTTGAAAACAGAAGAGGTTGTCTGTTTCGAAACAGATTGTGGCTTCGTTGTCCGAGAGTCCGGTTGGGGGTCCTTTACCAGATCGGACTTCGTGAAACGCTCGCCCGACGGCCGGGAAGTTGGATTACCAACTCTGAAGTCGGCGAGGAAATCGGCAGGCTGGCCAGGATCAAAGTCCAGGTCCCGTGCCGTCATCTCCGTATCCAGACCAACTCTGGCGGTGGCCGAAGATTGGGGGGGGAGACTCTCTTTCCCTGCGTCTCCCATCGGCCCAGAGTTTCCACATCCCGAAACTGCCAGTGAAAACAACAACAAGGAGAAATAGGTAAAGCGTTCGTTCAGCATGCCTGTCTGTCCTGTAGGTTGTGGCGGTGCAAATGAGTAGCTGCACGGCCGACTTGGGACTGTTTCCGTGAAATAAGCCAAGGGGCCGGACGATCCAGCGTGTGAACTCCCGGGCGAATGCCTGTCATTTTGCGGAGCCCGCTCAACACGGTGCATCATCCTACTGGAAATCGTAGCTTATATGGCCGGATGGGGCGACAGTCTGAAGAATTTCAGGCGAAATAATCGCTATAAACAGGCCCTTTTTATGGCCGGCGGCAAATGCATTCCCAGCTGGAGGTGGTTCCGGTTGCTGCTCGGGCTGTCATCACCACGTTGGCCCGCTGATTCATGCCAACAGTGGACACCGGGCTGCGCGAAACAAATTTCGGTGTCGCAACGGACACGATTCCCAGCCCAGTTGACCAGACAAAACCGAAAAGAAATGCGAGCTGCAACTCCCGACAAACCACTCCTGGTTAAAGGCGTGTGGCAGATCGAACGACGGGCCAATTCGAGCGACGGGGCAGAAATGCCTAGGGACGTCTTTTCTACTCTTGCCTGCGACCCGTCCTGGGAGCTGTGGCGAGGTCTAAGATCAACAACCCTGTCGAAATTGCCAAAAAAACTGGCAACAATTCCATTCTTAACGACCTTCCCTGATTGCCGACGATCCACGAAACAGGACGCCGCTAGTCCATTTGAAAACCAGACTCGATTAGCCTATCCGATGGTTTTCAATCTGCCAACAGCAATTCCCTCTTTCGGTCGTGCAAAAATTTGCCAGGGTTTCACGGAACATCCAGTGGAGGACGCGATGTGCCACCGGCGGGCAAAGTGGCACGGATCAAGCGAGATCTCGGTCTTCGAAAAGCGTGAGTGCCAGCAGCAACGCCATGGCACTGTATAGCACGCAATAAACAAAGCTCCAACCTAGATAATCCAGGGGAACGTCGACGCCTGCCGCGACGGCTGCTTGGATATTGAAGTGGTCCAGGACGGGTATCGCGCAGGCGATCAGCCAGCCCACGAATACGACGGGTTCGAACTCCTTCAGCAGGGCAGAATGGACGATCAGGGGAGTCAGGTGCCCGAGGACATAGATCGAAAACATGATCACGAAATTGGGCAACAGGGGCAGGCGGGTTGAAATGGCCACACTCAGAGATGCCAGGACAACGGTTTCCATGAAAACCAGGGCGAGCCCGGGAACCGTACTGACCATTTCAAGATAGCAATCTTGCCAAAGAGGTTCGGGGTTGGTGGTTTCACGTGCATCATAGACGACTTTGTAGGAAATCATAAAAAGAAACAGGATGCCGAGGATCACGAAAACCAGCAGTACCAACCATAATATCCCCATAAATTTTCCAAGCACAAATTGTCGGCGACTGACGGGCTTGGAAAGCACGGTCAACGCTGTCCGTCCATCAATTTCTTCGGCCACAGAAGTTCCTGACGCGTAGACTGCCACGAGCAGCGAAAGGATCATGATCGTAGTGAGTCCGGTGTCTTTGAGCACTTTGACGTCTTCCCCGAATGTGTTGTAGGGAATGAAGACGAAAATGAGCAGCAGGAAGATTCCCAGCGAAACAGCTACGAGGAACATCGGTTGCGCAATTTCTGACTTGGCGGTGGAAAGGGCGATAGCAGCCGCTTTGGGAGCCACTAGCTGGATGACGAGATAAATCAGAAACAGTGCCGCGATCAAGACGGCTGTGACGACGATTCCGCGCACCTCCGGGTAGGGTACCTCCGTGACGATCGTCACGGTCCCGTTGACTTCTGTCGTTCCCAGGTTCCGTAAATAAAGATGTGTGACTTCTTCACCGGGAAAAAACGACCCGGCTTGTACGGGAGGAAACCAAGTAAGCGGTTCACCGGCGGCTACTCGCAGTATTTTGGTTTTTCCTTTTTCATCTTCCGAACGCGTTCGCACCGTTATGTTGCCCGGGGCTTCGATGACGATTCGTTGAAGTTCCTTGAGTCGAAAGTTTACTTCCTGTGGAGTCTCTTCTGCCGGGATGTAACCATCGCTATCGGGTTCTGCATCAGGCCCCGGCAGAGTGAATAGCAGTTGCGTGGTTCCCACTTGCGGAAGTTTTGTCAGGGAACTCAGGATTTCCGTCGGGTTGCGGAGGCTGGAAGTGGCTATCAGGGAAATCAACGACACGAGGAAGACAACGACCAGAATCGGCCATAAAATTCCCTCCCGGACCGAGCGAGCCGTGGAAACGGCGAGCCGACGGGAAAAAACCGCGATCAGAGCCCAACTGGTCAGCAACACGACCAGTCCCAACCCGGCGCCGATCCCTAATAACCAGATAGGAGTAATCCAGGTGACCAGGGTGCCGAGAACTAGAGGAGTCGAAAGGATCATCGGTTGTTCTGAGTACAGGGTGAGTCCAAAAGTGCTGGTGTGTCGGTTGCTAGGAACGGGAATCACGGACCGTTTGCCGCAATGACACACGACGTTCTAGAATTCCAGTTTACCTTCTATCGCTCCAGGGCAAAGGGACCGAACGGGACGTTTTTTGGGTTTCTTGCTTTGTGACTAGGTTTGGATGTCGAAAGTCGTGAACTCTCCTTGAGGGGATTGCTCAACGACCTGTTCGCAGTCAATGTATTGGCTCATGGTCTCCGTGATGGAGGCCAGAAAACGTTTTAACTCGTCGGGCCGGCCTTCGCCAACCAATTTGACCCTGCCGTCCGGCTGGTTCGACACGTAACCCTGGACATCGAACTGCCGGGCAATATTTTGGGTCTTCCAGCGGAATCCTACCCCTTGGACACGGCCTTGGTAGTAGACTTCCCGCCGTGCTAGAGATTGTTTTTCAACCATCCCGGAAACCGCCCTGGACAACCGGATTTCAGCCCCCGCCGGGGTGAAACCGCCCAGTATAGCGCACTGTCCGGGGTGGTGCTAGTGGACCGGGGACGACTGGGAAATTCAGTGAGCTACTGGATACATGGCGATCACTCGCTGCCCGGTGATGGTATCTGATTCGGTTGAACTTGACGCCATTTACCGCCTGGTTTAACCTCTTTGCCCCATGGTTTCTCCTTCCCGCTTTTCAGCTGGCCGTCGCGTGCTTCTGGCCTGCTTGCTGCCGGTTTGTTGGACGCTCCCGCTATCCGCCGAATCCGGGGCGCGGTCGGAACAGGGATTGATCTTCCTTCGAAACGGCAGTGTCCTGCAGGGTCAGGTCATTGCTCATGGTGATAGCTTCCTGGTCGCCATGGATGGGGGGACGGAAATCCGCGTGCACCGGAATCAGGTGTTGCTGAAATGTGAAACCCTGGAGCAGGTCTACCACTATCAACTCCGAAAGCTTGCCCGGGACGACGCTGCCAGCCACTTGCGTTTGGCGCGCTGGTGTCTCCGTCATCAGTTCCTGGACGGTGCCAAATCCCGATTGGAATATGTCAGAAAGCTTGATTTCAGTCGTGCACAGCTACGCATCCTGGAGCAGGAGATTGAGTGGGCTGAGAATCCGCGGGAACCTCCGATCAAGCGGTTTCTTTCCGGTCCAACGGGCAAGGATGGAAAGGTGGAAGGCCTGCCACTGGAAAAATTGCCTCCGTACACCATTGAGCGGTTTACAAGCTCCGTACAGCCGTTGTTGATCAACGCTTGTGGAAATGCCGCATGTCATGGTGAACGGTCTCGTTCCAGGTTTCAACTCATTCGACCGCCCGGGAGGTCAGCCCCGCGGCAGTTCACTTTGCGTAATCTTCACAGTACCTTACTTCAGGTGAACCGTGAGGATCCCATGAGCAGCAGCCTGTTGAAATACGCTCCGCAATCACATGGCCCATTGACCCGGCGGGTTGTGACGAGACAGTTGAGCCCGCAGCAATATGACGTCCTCAGGCAGTGGGTCTTCCACGCGATTGGCAAGGGCATCGAGCAACCCAGGGTATTTCAGGATCGCCCGTTGGAGTTGGCCCAGCGCGTGCTGCCAGAACAAACACTGGAGAATGCTCCTTTGCCCGGCCGGGGGTCGGGCGGTGGTAAAATCAAATCCGGTTCGCAGCTTCGCCTTGGTTTGAATGAGGCAGTTGGCGGCTCGGTTGGCGGGCGTGGTACACCTGAAAAACCCGCCCAGACAGGTTTTTCACCCCGGGATCCGTTTGATCCGGAAATTTTCAACCGCCGCTTCGGGCGACAGGGATCCAAGTGAGTTGGGGAGGCTGACAGGGCAGGCTCTTACCCATGCGGAAAACAGCCCCTTTTCGAGACATGCCCAGTGGCATGTCTGTCAGGCGGCCGGGCGCATGACACTGGGAAGTGTCCGGGCCAGTGGCCCCTGTGGGCCGGGGTGGATCCCGTTCCAGGGATGGGACGCGATTTTCTGAAGAACTTTTTCTGCCACGGAGAG
Source organism: Planctomycetaceae bacterium (assembly GCA_002726515.1). Taxonomy (GTDB): domain Bacteria; phylum Planctomycetota; class Planctomycetia; order Pirellulales; family Pirellulaceae. The sequence goes on from PBTE01000182.1 coordinate 15,684, forward strand.
GGCAGAACGAGCCCGGGAGCCGTTCACTCGCGGGGCACGTGACTGGTGGATGCTGTGGGCAAAGTCAAGTAATTCATCATGCAACGCGTTACATGATACTACTTGGGCTTGACGCACGGGGAGCATGTCTTCGAACAGGTGCTCCTTGATATGTTCACGCTGTTGCGGTGTCACTTGTTGGATATCGAGCGGCGCGTTGAGGATGCGAGGGTCGGGATCGATGTAACTCGCCGTTGACGAGGCGAAGTCAATGGAGGTGAAGCCGCTGGGCGTATAGGCCTGAAGCCGTCGTTCTGATTGAAAACTGGTACGTGATGCAGTCAGGTTGGCGACACACCCGTTTTGAAACGTAATCCTGGCCTGGGCCATGTCCTCATGGTTCCCCAGCAAGGCGAGTCCCAGGGCCTGGACGTCCTGAACCTCGCTTTGCACCAGTGACACGATCAGGTCAAGGTCATGAATCATCAGGTCCAGTACGACACCGATGTCAGTGGATCGAAAGGTGTATCCGCTGGTTCGTACGGCTTCGATGTACTTGGGGCACTCCAACCGTGATCGAACTGCCTGAAATGCCGGGTTAAATTCTTCGATGTGGCCCACCTGGACCAGTTTGTGATGCTCGCTGGCCACTTCCAATATCTCGTCGGCTTCACAGAGACTGCTGGCGATAGGTTTCTCGATAAAAACATGCACGTCTGCCCGCAGCAGATCGAGCGCTACCTGGTGGTGCCAGCATGTGGGAACCGCAACGACTGCCGCGTCGATGGGTTCGCAGAGTGATGAAAAATGTTTTACAACAGGCAGGCTCGTATCGCGTGCTACCTGTTCCCTGGCTGTGGGGCATGGATCAACAAGCCCCACGATCTGAAACAGGTCAATTTCTTTGGCCAGTCGGGCATGAATACGCCCCAGGTGTCCACAGCCGATAATTGCTAAGCGGATGGGATTCACGCGGCTTTCCTTAGCTCACGGGATCGCCCGTGACGTCCCGCTTGTTGATTTTCGATGAAGTCAAAAAATTCAACCAGCTGGGGTTCAAGGGTTCCGTGGGTCCGGAGTAACTCGTAAGCTTGATCCACGCCGACCTTGGCCCGATAAATGAGGCGGTGGGCCTCGACGAGCGATTTAATTACGTCGTCGGGAAAGTCGTTCCGTTTGAGCGCAACCATGTTGACACAGCGAGCTCTTGCCGGAATGCCCTCGGCGAGCATGAACGGCGGGACATCATTCCGGACCGCGCTCATTCCGGCAACAAAACTATAGCGGCCGATAGTGACGAAGTGGTGCACACCGATTAATCCCGAAAGTGTGGCATGGTCCTGAATGTGGACGTGTCCCCCCAGGGTTGAGTTGTTCGCAATTGCCACACGATCGCCCAGGGTGCAGTCGTGAGCGACGTGCGAACTGGTCATCAGATAACACTCATTGCCGATGCGCGTGACGCCTTCCTCTTTCTCGGAACCCCGGTTGATGGTGACGTTTTCACGAATGACATTCCTGTCACCGATCACCACCTCCGTGTCGCTTTCCTGGTAGGAAAGGTCCTGTGGCGCGCCACCGATTGTCACCCCTGGATAGATGTGATTATGGGATCCCAATGTGACCCGCCCCATCAAGGTGATATTGTTTTCCAGACGGGTATATGAACCAATGCATGCCTTCGGTCCCACCACGCAGAACGGCCCGATCGAGACACCATCGCCAATTTCCGCCTTGGCGTCGACGCAAGCATTGTCAGCGATATGGATGGTCATAATTTCTCGAACTTGACTTCAAGCAGAACGTTGGTAGTGCCTTTCGACTATGAATTCTTTGAGGAGTGAACACACCAATTCGGCGTTTAGTCGATGTCCACTGCAATGAGCCACCAGTTGACCGGATATGTCACAGGCTGCTAAAGAAAAATCACCGATCACGTCCAGGATTTTGTGGCGAACACACTCGTCGGGAAAACGCAACTGGTTATCAATCAGTCCCTGATCATCAAAGACCAGCAGATCGGCCGTTGTAACACGCGTTGCCAAATCCTGAGAACGCAACATGTCCCCTTCTTCCTTGAGAATAAAGGTTCTCGCCGGGGCAAGGTCCTGGCTGAAGGACTGCGGGGTAATCTCGAGTTCACAAGTTTGGCGGCCGATAGGACCCAGCGGTCCGTAGTCGATGTGGCCCCTGACAAACAAGCCGGGTCCCGGACCGGGGAGTGCTTCGATCCAGGAATCCTGATTTCCCACCCGGACACGTCTGGTAATGATCAGACGTGGTTGCCGGGCATCCAGCGTGACGCGACTGGTCGAACCCAGGGCTTGTACGATCTCCTGGCTGGAGCCGTCCAACCCGGGCATTTCAGCCGCATCGACCCAGACTTCACAATTGTCGATTTGTAACCCGGACAATGCGGCCAGCAGGTGTTCCACCATTTCCACGCTTGCCATACCTTCCCGCAGCGTTGTTCGCAGCGGAGAGTCGATACGGTATTCCACTCGGGCCGGGATGCGTGGCTGAGACGGCAGGTCGCGACGTACGAAAACGATTCCCGTGTTTGCTGGTGCAGGTCTGAATTCGACCCGCACGGCGCAACTGCTCCAGAATCCAAAACCTTCGACCCACACGGAATTATCCAGTGTGGTTTGTAGACGCGTTGTTTCAAGACGTTGAATCATGCCGATCTACTGCGGCGGAGAAAGTTAAAAGTTAACAATGGCGACCAATTGAGGTTCCGGGGCAGAGGTCATAGCCAGTTCCACACGCCCCAATGCGTGGAGGGAAGTGCGCCGCCCAGGGGACCTCGCAAACATCTCCCCTTAACGCGTCCGCGGCTTCGCCGTGGATCGACCTGGGGGATTTTGCTGCGATCGCGGCCTGGTGGCGTTCCTGGGGGGATTAAGCCGGTTCAAGATGGGTTGTGTAATATCGATCCGATCTTGGAAAACAACAGGTTTTAACAGGGCCGTCTGAATCTGACGGGGATCTTCTGAATTCACCTGTCCGCTGGAAAACCGCAGGACCAAAGTAATTCCATTCTGGCGGGCGAAGTACGCGACTTGCTCGCGTATTTCATTGTAGACCTCCAGATACATCTTTGCTTCGCGGAGCATCAACTCTTTCTTTTTGAGCTGCATTTTTACCTGCAAGTCGGCACGTTTTTGGGCGATTGATTCTTCCAGATTTTTAAATTCCGCCGACCCCGGTTCCCATCGTTTGAGCTCTTCGACCCCGTTCGTGATACCGGAATTCTGGGCCTTCATTTCGGCTTCAGCTCTTTGGACATCGGCTTTCCAGTCCTTGGCCATCTGCTTGAACCGGTCATGATTCTTGAAAATGAAATTGATGTCGATTACCGCGAGCTTATCTCCCATCGGCTGCGCTGGGCCAACACCTCGTTGTGCTGCCGCAAGCGGTTGGGTTGCGCGCTGTTGGGCAATGGTAGTTGCCGGTGTGCTCGACAAAACAACGATAGAAACAAATGCCACGAACGTGGCCCAGCGAAACGAAGCGTTCACGATCAGCACTCCTTGCTGTAGGGTGGTCGTCCTTGACCTGCCGGTGACTTGTGGCCGCTACCAAATCCAGATACCACTGCTTTTGGAACGACTCACATCCATGAGGGCCGACATTCTTACGCGAAGTGCCGTCGGGGGTAAAGGCCAGTAATTAGATTTGTCGACGGGCCCGATTTTTCGAGAGAAGTTTCTCAGGAGGGCAACCCGTGTTCCATTGGAAAGGTTTTGCAGTGGAGGGGCAGCGAAGGCGGTTTTCAAGCGGAGTCGGGAAGGAATGCATGCAGCTATCGTTGCTTCGTCATGCACCCTCAGCCTGGTTTCGGTTCGTAGGATGAACAGCGGGCGTGACGTGTTCGGACAGTGCGCAGTCCGTCGTCACCGAAGGAAAATTATGGATCGCGATGCCGCGGGCCATTCTCTGAATTCGGTTTTGACAAATTCACAGGTTGTCGCTAACCTCCCGCCGAATGATGGCTAAACAATGCGACTCTTGAACAGGTAGAAGTTCCCGTTTCCCGCATTTCGCCCGTACTGGGATCGGAAAGCTTCACTTGGCAAGGTTCCACAGAAAATTTCCGCACCAGGAGGTTCAGTCTTGCCAGATCAGGTAGGAAGTCAACGGCAGCAATCGGTTCTGATTATTGACCATTCAGCGGACACCCGCCAGGTACTGCGGACCGCCCTCGAACGGCGAGGTGTGTTAATTCTTGAGGCGAAGCGGGCCGAGGCCGGCCTGAAATTGGCTCGACGACACCATCCGGCTCTGGTGGTGCTTGATCTTGAAACCATACCAGCCGGAGGGGAGGCTGTACGTGAGAGATTGGACAGCGAAACGGAAAACTCCCGAATCCCGCTTGTTGTTCTGGGCAATGTTCGCAGGAGCGAAGCCCTGCTGCCCCATCAGTCGGTAGTGCAGAAGCCCTACCATTACGGTCCGCTGATTCGTAAAATTGAACTGTTGCTGGCAGACAGCAAACAAGTCGCTTGATGAAATCCCGCCGGGTTTGAATGCCCGTCCGTTGCGGTCAGTGGTTGTTTTTAACCGCGCGAGGCTGCCCGGCCCGTTTGTGCCCGGAGCAGGCAACTCGGTAAAGTTCATCGAAGTGCGTCTGCGGCGAAAACTGGAATGCCCAGTTGTGCCGATGCGAACAATACATCACTTGGTCCAGCCGACGGTTGCCAGCGGGGGGTAGTGAACGATGGCTTCTTTGTTTGTGATTCGAGGTAGTGATCAAGGCACTCGCATCGAACTGGAGGATGGTGCGCTGACCATTGGTCGGGACAAGTCAAATGGAATTCAGTTGCACGATACGGAGGTTTCTCGAAAACATGTCGAGATTCACTGTGAGAAGTCAAAGTGTTCCATTTGCGATTTGAACAGTTCCAACGGAACTTTCATGAACGGCGAGCGCGTCGAGGCTGCCCAATTGCAGAGTGGCGATCGTCTTCAGGTGGGGCGGACGCTCATGATTTTTACCGGCGGTGATGAATCGGATCAGCGAGGACTGGCGAGTCTGGTCAACATCGTTGGAGATCAACATTCCGGTGGCGATTCGAGGATTGTCCAGTCCCTTTCGCAGCAGGAAGGCAGTTCCCTCATTGACGACATCCACGCCTCGACGAGTCCGTGGCTGGCTCGGGCACGGAGTAATCTGCAAATTATGTACCGGACCGCCCTGGCGGTAAGCCACACACTGGACATCGACCAGTTGCTCAACAGAATTCTGGAAATGATTTTCGAATGGGTTGAGGCGGACCGTGGTTGCATCATGCTTCTGAACCAGGCCACCGATGAACTGGAGCCGAAAGCCCGCCGCACCCGTCGCGGGTCGACAGACGAAAAGATTAATTTGAGCCGACGAATTCTCGATTACGTCATGAACCACAAAGAAGGCGTCCTGACCAGTGATGCCAGTGACGATCGGCGCTGGGACCCTGGAGGCAGTGTTGTGCAAATGGGTGTACGAGAAGCCATTTGCGTGCCGATGCAGGGGCGCTATGGGATTGTGGGGATTGTTTACATCGACACGTTTACTCCCCCCGGACAAATCCTGGAACATGGTGTGACGCGAAAGTTTCATGAGGAACACCTGAAATTGATGATTGCTATCGGGCACCAGGCCGCCCTCGCCATTGAAGACACTTCGTACTATTCGGCGATGGTGCAGGCAGAACGACTGGCAGCTGTCGGCCAGACCATCGCCACGCTCTCTCATCACATAAAAAACATCCTGCAGGGGATTCGCGGCGGGAGTTACTTGATTCAGGAAGGCTTGAAGGGTGACGAACCGGAAGTAGTTCGCAAGGGTTGGGGGATCGTGGAAAAGAACCAGGAAAAAATCTCCAACCTGGTGATGGATATGCTGACGTTCAGCAAGGAGCGTGACCCGGAAGTGACAGAAGCCAATTTGAACCGAGTTACTGCAGACGTGGTGGAGTTGATGCAAATACACAGCCAGGATGCCAATGTGCAACTGATTTGGCGACCTGCTGAACAGATGCCTCGTTTGACCTTTGATCCGGACGGGTTGCACCGGGCGATTCTTAATGTTGTCACCAACGCCATTGATGCATGTGACGGGTGCGAAAGCGGGCAAGTGGAAGTCTCGACGAAGTTCGACGCCGAGGCCGGTCATGCCCTGATCCGGGTCGTGGACAATGGTGTCGGCATCGGGCCGAATGATCTGAAGAAAGTCTTTGTTATCTTCGAATCCCAGAAGGGGGGCCGGGGCACGGGTTTGGGGCTCTCGGTGAGCCAGAAAATCATGCAGGAACACGGTGGCGAAATTGAAGTAACAAGCACCCTCGGCGAGGGAAGTTGCTTTGTACTCAGGTTGCCCGCAGTGCTTTGCGAGGGTAGCGAGCAAGCGTTGTCTCCTGCCACGCGGGTTCCCGAATGACAGCCAGTTCCCGCCGGGGTGACGTTCCACCCCTGGGGATATTGAAATGGGGCCCCGGGGACATTGAAGTGGGGGGAAGTGGCGGGACCTGTCCGATCGGCTGGCGTGGTAACAGGATGAACTGGTGGGCTACTCCAATCCCACGAACGGATTGGATTGTTTTTCCTGGCCAATGGTGGTTTGCGGGCCGTGACCAGGCAGAACGATAGTGTCATCCGGCAGGACAAACAACTTGGTGTGGATAGAACGCTTCAATTCTTCGAAGTTCCCGTCGGTGAAGTCGGTCCTTCCCACGCTTCCCTGAAATAACACGTCACCTCCGAAAATCAACCACGGCGAATGCCCTTTCCAGACGAAGACAATGTGACCCGGAGAATGCCCTGGCGTGTCGAGTACTTCCAGTGAAA
>PBTE01000232.1 GCA_002726515.1 Planctomycetaceae bacterium
CGCAGATGCCCTATCACGTGCCGGTATGCTGGGTGCGCAACTTCGGTAAAGGGCGAGTGTTCTTCACTAACCTTGGGCACAACGGATCGACCTGGGAAAGTCCAACCTACCACAAGCACCTGATTGAGGGTTTCAAATGGTCACTGAAACTCACCGATGGCCCCGCTGAGCCAAATGTGAAATTGCAGGCAGAGGAGAGCATCAAGGCGTTCTGTCTGGTTGCCGCCAAACAACTCAAGCTTGAAGAGGCCGAGCTGTTGAAGAAATGCCGGGCCAAGGCCGACGATGCGGCGTTCATCAAGCTACTGCGTGACAACGGCTGGAAAAGCCGCGGGAAAAACAACAAGCTGCTTCAGGACGTCGTGGACGCGCTGAAGTGAAGCAGTAGATTGCCAACTACTTTTTACGTGGGCGCCCCTTTTTTAGATTTGCTCAAATGGAGGAGATTTTGCCGATGCAGGTCAAAGTGGTTGCCCCTGATCCTGATTAGAGACGCGATTCCTCGAAACAAAATCTGGCACGTGAATATCCGGACAACATTAAGTTCTATATGGATGGTAAAGATTCGTACATCAGGGGGCATGAGGCCAAGGCAATCGAATGGCGACGTTCACAGGCAGAGCAGTAGACCATTATTTGGAGCAGTCTAACCCCTGACTGCTCTTGCGTTTATGAAGAATCGGTCCCTTATGGCTTCAGATGCCTTGAAAATTCGTCCGGCTGGAGAGGCGGATGTGCATCTATTAATCGAGTTTATTCGTTGCATTGCCGCGTATGAAAAATTGCTGGATGAAGTGGTGGCTACTGAAGAAGGTGTTCGCCAATCCCTTTTTGGAGAAAAATCCGCCGCCGAAGCGTTGATTGGAGAATGGGATGGGGAACCGGTGGCCTTTGCGGTTTATTTTGAGAATTTCTCCACCTTCATGGGCCGGTCGGGCCTGTACCTGGAGGATCTCTTTGTGAAGCTGGAGTACCGCAAGCGTGGTATTGGCAAACTAATGCTAAAGCATCTGGCAAAGATTGCGATGGAGCGTGGCTGCTCACGCTTTGAATGGGTGGCTTTGAATTGGAATGAACCGGCAATTGGCTTCTACAAGGGACTAGGGGCCAAGCAGATGAGCGATTGGCGGTTATTTAGAATGAGCGGTGAAGCTCTGAAACAGCTGGCGGCAGAAGGGTCGGCAAGAGGATTAAGTTCAAGTTTGCGCGCCTCAGGCGAGATGCGTAGGGTTGAGTCCAATGAAACTGATTGTCCTTTTCACGTTTTTCCTGCTATTTGCCCGTACCACTCAAGCGGCTCTGCCACGCGATAAGTTTCTAACCAAGGGGGGCAAACTGACAGCTACCTTGACGCTCAAGGATGCCCAAGGCGGCTTTGCAGGATTTACTGGAGTGCTCTGGACAGTGCGCCCAGATGGTTCATGGGATCGGAAACTCTTCATCAACCGCAAGATACGCAAGGCCGATCAGCAGGGCAAATTAACTGCCAAAGAACTGCGGTCCTTGGCCGATATCCTAGCCCATGCGCAAGTGGATAAATTTCCCCCTAAAATGGGCAAGTTTCGCGGAGCCAACCCGCATGTAGTGACGCTGTCTTGGGGAAAACATCAATGCGAGTGGACACTCCCCCCCGGCTCACCCGTGCCAAAGTATCCGGATCAACCATTTGGTAAATTAACCTCAGAGGATAGCTTTGCGGAAGTTTTTCAAATCCTTCATAAAATGCTGAAAAACCCAAAAGCAGAGTGAAAAACAAATCCTTCGGTACAATTTTTTTGCGAGTCCGGAGCTATGTTATTGCCAAGCATCACTAATTTTGTTAACAACCTCCGCTGCGGATGTCCCCTATCCGTTAATAATACCGCCGACGGGATCCCCCCACTCCTTCCCGTTGGCGGTTTCCCTTTGGTGATGTGAATAACCAGTGAATAACATGGTCAGCAGGTTAGGAGTTGACACATTAAGAAAAGAAAGTACGTTTACGTACTAAATGCGCTGCCTGGTATTTTTGGGGTTGTTGGTTGGGCTTGTTTGTGGAACCGGCTGCACTGCGGTGTTGGACAAGCTATCCACTAATTATTATGAGCAAAATTATTCTGCTCGCATTTCGATGGGGGAGTTGGACCCAAAAACTCGGCCTGAGCCATCCGTGCAGGATGTGCTGATGCGACACCATGGCGAAAGTGTGAAGACGCGCGCGCGCGGAGGCTGGGAAGTGTTGGGTTCGTCGGAGTTTAATACGTCTGGTTCACCCAGGCGCAATCATCTGTTAAAGCTGGCAAAGAAGCTTGGATCCGAGTTGGTGGTGTATTCGCGGGAATTTGACCGGCGAGAACAGGAGTTGGTCAAGCGCAGCGAATATCAACAAGGTGAACGTATCACGGTCAACGGTACCACGGTGGAAATGGAAGGTCGGTGGGTGGATGTGATCGACGTGGTTACGCATACCTATCACGATTACCGCACCACATTTCTTCGCACAGGGCGCGAATAATTTTCCGCAAAATTCACGCGACAAACCGCTGGGGCTCGGCCACACTGCGCTCATGCGGGCAGCGTTTCTATTTGGAGTGGTAAGCCAAGTCGGGCTGGCACTCTTCCTCTGTAGTGGCCACGCGCAGCAGGTTGATAATAATCCCACTCGCGGCGACGGGTTGGTGGCCAAACTCAAGGCGATCGAACCCAAGCTCAAGGCGACCTTCGCGGAATTGAAACAAAAAGCCGAAGATGGTGATGGTGCGGCCCAGGAACGAGTCAGTCAACTTCTGGAGCACGGGCAGGGGGTGGCTGTGGATTTGAAAGCTTCTTTTGATTGGGCGGAAAAATCCGCCGATGGCGACCATGGATTGGGACAATTTCGACTGGGCTTGATGTACCGGTTTGGCACCGGCATTGAACCGGACGAAAAGAGGAGCAATGGATGGCTCCTCAAGGCTGCCAAGAGCTTGCCCGCCTTGGTGGAGCAAAAAAACACGAAGGCCATGCAGGCATTGGCCTCTCTGCATTATCGAGGCTGGGGCGGTCTGGACCAGGATCGTGTGAAAGCCCTGAAACTCAACCAACAGGCTGCCGATGCCGGCGATGCTCTGGCACTGGTGGAGGTGGCCGATCAGTTGTGGGACGGCAAAGGAACGCGTCGCCAACGTACCAAGGCAAAGGACCTCTACAAGAAGGCTTTGCCCATGCTGATGGATTTGGGTGAAGCAGGTGATCGTGAGGCTCAGTTTATTACTGGCAACCTCTTGGCCGGCCTTCGCATGGGCGCGCGGGATTTTGAAGAGTCCGTTAAATGGCAACATCCTGGTGCGGATGCCGGGCATCCGGCCGCCCAATTCCTGATAGGTGCACGCCACCAGAAGGGCCACGGTATGCCGAAAAACAACGCCATTGCTATGGACTGGTACAACAAGGCTGCGGCGCAGGGGCACCCGGGAGCCATCAACAACGTGGGCTGGATGCACGGCACCGGCCTTGCCGGCGGTGGGGCGGATGGTGCCAAAGCCTCGTCGATGTACTTGCGAGCGGCGGAACGTGGCAATTCGGTTTCCCAAAACAACATCGCCATGCGCCTATTTTCAGGAGCAGATATTGCGCAGGACAAGGAAAAGGCTTTCGAATGGCATAAGCGATCAGCCGAAAATGATTATGGCCGTGGGCAGTATTATTTGGCGATGCGCTATGACACCGGCGAAGGTACGGAGCCGGATCTTGAAAAGGCGGTGCACTGGTATAAACGCGCCGCTGAAAACGATGAGATCAATTCCCAGGCAAAGCTGGCGCAAATGTATCGGGATGGTCGTGGCGTAAAGCGGGACTTGCGCGAATCTCTCAACTGGCTGGCGCGGGTCACGGAATTTGAACGGGACAAGGTGAACCCGTTTTTTGCCCGGGAACAAGCCACGGCTCGCACGGCTGCGCAGGGTTACGTGAAGTTGAAAAAGTATATCGACGAAGGCTGGCCGATTTCGCCGCGAGACATGAATGTGGCGCAAGCGGAGGCTGAAAAGGGAGATGTCCGAGCCCAGTACGAGTTGGCCGCGCTGCATGCTTCCGGAGTGGGCGGGGCCCCGGAGAGCCTCAAGTCCACCTACAATTGGGCCGTCAAGGCTGCGGCGCAGGGCCATGCCGGGGCGCAGTATTATTTGGGTATTTGTCACGAGGAAGGTCGCGGCATTTCGCGTAGTTTGGCCAAGGCGAGGGGGTGGTATCAGAAAGCCGCCGACCAAGATCATGCAGGAGCCCAGAATAATCTGGCTGCGGTATTGGAGGAGACCGCCTCCATGGAAGAAGCTGGCCCACTTTACTTGAAGGCCGCTAAGGGAGGCAGTGCAAACGGCTGCTACAATCTGGCGCGCCTTATTGAGACTGGAACTGGCGGGCTGGGGGAGGCGGATCCGAAAGCTGCTTTTGAAGAATTCTCGAAAGCAGCCCGCATGGGCCATGGCCCAGCCCAAAATAATCTCGGCCTCATGTACCAAACGGGTGTGGGAGTGAAGGCGAATCTGGAGGAGTCAGTGCGGTGGTATCAGCACGCGGCGAATCAGGGTAATCTGGATGCGCAATTCAACCTCGGACTGATGACTCTCAGAGGCGAAGGCGGCTTGAAGGCTGACAAGGTGAAGACCTTTGTGTTGTGGGGCCGCTCCGCAATGAAGGCTCACCCGCAGGCCACGGAAAATATGCCCGCGTTGGCGAATCAAATGACGGAGGGCGAAAAGAAACAGGGCCGCGATGAAGTGAGGCAATGGACGGGAAACAGGAAAGTGTTGCAGTATTTCGTTATTCGCAAAGGGGATTAATCATCCATGAAACACGCGGTCATTATTCTCATTACGATCCTTACTCTCGGCGTGAGTTGTGGCACCCCAGGAGGCCGGCAGCCGGCGGGACCATTGATACAACTCGAACAACGCAGCGACGGGTTGACCTACAAGAAAGGCGATCCGGGGCCATACACAGGCCAGTTGACGATGACGGTTACCGGTACGAACGAAAAATACGTGACGCATTTTCAAGATGGCGTGCGGCATGGGTTGTTGGCGGTGTGGTACGCCAACGGCAAGCACAAGGCGAATGCGGAGTTCAACCGCGGCAAACTGGTGAGCGGCATCACGTGGAAACCCGATGGCACTGAGGGTAGTCGCGTGATGAACGGCATGGGCACGTTCCTAATGTTCCATCCTGACGGCAGCAAGGCGCGCGAGTCGGTATACAAGCACGGCGTGCGCGTGCGGCGCACGGATTTTCCGCTGGCTGGCTCCAACAAAGACCAATAAATCCCCACCTATTTTTTCCCGGGCAGGGGGCTGAGAGTTTCCCGAGGGTTAGCTGTAGAGCAATTTCCGCCAGTTTTTGCGTGCGGCTTTTGAGATGCGGTCCAGTTCCTTTGAGCGCTGTTTCAAGTGCAGGTTGATCTCGCGCTGGGCGAGGGTCCAGTTGATCCGCTTCAGGTTTCGCTTAAACGCATCTTTATTATTTTCACGGAAGAATTTCGGGCCACCAGAATAACCCGCTTTATGAAAGCGGTGGATCGAAATTTTCTCTAGGAGCGTGTACTGGTGACGTGGGCGCCCTCGAGTGTTTGCGGGGAACGTGGTAAACGGCGTGCCGTGGTTGTTCTCCAGCCAATCAGTGAAGGCATCTACCAGTTCCTGCTGATTGCAGTACCAGTTGATTTGGATCACGTGCAAAGTACTATTACCGTCCATGGTTAGGGTGTTGCCCTTGCCGGTCCTGTGCGTGGCGCCCTTGCTGGATGTCACCGTGGCATTCGGAAAGTCAGTGTAGTTCTTGGACTTGGCTACTTGAGTAAGCCACTTTTTGTTGCTGGCGTCCTTGCCGAAGGGACCTTTTCCACTGCCCAGTTCACGGTCCAATTCCCATTGGAAAATGCGGCTAAGGGCCGATTTTGGTAGATTCATGTAGACTGAAAAATCCCAGTCGTTCTTGGTCAAGGTCTTACTGGACCAGTCTTTCAAGTCTGGTTTCATTCTGATATATATTGCGTTGGTTTTTGCGTCTAACTTGTTTAGTTAGCGAGGGGAAAAATAGGAGTAAACAAAGTAATGTCAAGGACACTGCCACGATGTCTTCTCGAGTACATCCCTTCTGTTCCAGTAAAGGACGCGAGGGAAAAGCGAACGATTCATATTTTTCTTCTTGTTTAATATTCGTTCCCATGATTTCACGTCTCTTGTGGTGAGTCGATTAGTCAACACAGCAATCTTTTTTTTGGCTGTTTCCTCGCTGGTGGCGGCCGAATCTTCTGTTGCCACCCAGACATCGGGCTTGGGCTGGGATTCGCTCAAGGGTTTCGGCATTTTAATCACTAATACCATTGTCAGTTTTTTTGTTTGGTCTGTCTTGGGGCTGATACTGGGGGGTATTGGCGGATTGTATCTCTGGCGATGGCTGCGGGACAAAGGTTGGCTGGATGTGTCGTGGGGTTGGTACCGGTATGTGCGCTGGATCTGGCCGGTCTTGATCGTGGCTTCTCTTTCGCTGGGAATGAGTTGCAGTGTTGGCACGTGGGGCGCCGGTCGGAAAATAAAAAAGGAAATACGCGAGGGGCAGTTGATCGAAGCGGCCGTGGTGAGCACCTATTCTGCTATCATGGTCTGGCGAAACAAGGGGGAGGGCGCCGATTCCAACGGAACCTCGATGTTAGAACATGATGTGACCGGGGCTATTGCCAAGTTGAAAGGTGCGGTGGGCAAGGCCAAGGAAGTAGAAGATGATACCCGTGAAAAACTATATGAAGAAATTGACAAGAAGGCCGGGGGTTCATGGTATAAGAAATGGTTCTTTCGGAGAATGATTAAGTTTTTATGGGATCAGCAGCTGAAAGGTGAGATTACAGATAGTGAAGCAGCAGATCTAATAAGCGGCACACTGGATGCGGAAAAAAAAGGCGGGGAAGGAGCTGCGGCTAAACTGGTGATAGACAAAATAATGGCTGGTGTTCATCTAGCTTTCGATGAATCAGTCAATTCGGTCGTCTACCCTACCATTCTCACCGCCATCGGGTTTGGCGTTGGGGTGCCTTTGCTTCCCTTGTGCCTGTTTTGGCTGATTCGCTGGCTTTGGCTTCGCAAGCATCCCGGGGAGAAGATTGCTTCTGAAGAACCTCCCTTGCTGGATGCCTAGCGATCACATTTGGAATAACTCGCGAATAAATCCATACGACTCACCAAAAGCGCGCTTGCTTGCGCGTCATCGCGCGGCCAAGCTCCGAGCTCGTCCATTATTCAAATGAAAATTCATCGAGCTATTCGAGTGGGGCTGCCAATTCTGGCCGCCGTGGGGTTGGGGATGTCGCACGCGGCGGACAACCCAGAGTTGATCACCAAGGGCAGGGAACTTTTCCAGGCCAAGATTTGCACGACCTGTCACCAGGTTCCGGGCGGTCCGCCGGCGCTTGCCGGTGTGGCGATGAAGGCGCCCCAGTTCGAGGGTAATTTTTGGGGGACCGAACGCGTGGTTACGCTTGGTTTTGGCGGCAAGGACACCAAGGTGAAGTTTGATGAGGCCTATTTTGTTGAGTCGGTGCGCAAGCCCATCGACAAGGTGGTGAAGAGTGCAGCCGCCCCCATGCCGCCACC
>PBTE01000233.1 GCA_002726515.1 Planctomycetaceae bacterium
AAAGCAGTTCGTCGGTCCAGTCGCGCGGCGACTTGCCCAGTGAAAACCGAATGCCTTCAGGCGTCAGGACCGCGTGCTGTGCCACCTCCTTGGATGCATCAAGATATTTCTGGACCAAGGCCGGCGACATGGCCATGGCGTCGCCCACATTCATGAAGCCTTCCCCCGCAGCACCATCCACCGGGAATTCCTTTGCCGGGTTTAATCGCACACCCGTCAGGTCCTGGATGGTGTAGGTGTATTCGGCATTGCTAAGGCGCCTCAAGACAACGCGCCCGGGGTCTCCCGCATTGGCCCGCGCCTCCGAATCCAAGTAGGCGTCCAGCCACTGGGCAAAAACCTGCGCCTCCTTTGCCGATAGTTGCGGCTTTTTTTCGGGCGGCATCTCGCCATTACCCATCATCTCCCGCACCTTCTGCCAAATCTTTGGGTTCTTGCGCACCTCAGACAGGGTGCCGATGCGTTCCATATCCAGTTCCCCCTCCTCCTTTTTGGTGGAATGACACTTCAGGCAATAGCTCTTGATCAGCGGCTTGATGCGCTGCTGATAAGTTATGGAAAGTTCCAGAAAGGGTTCTGCAGCAGATATGCGAACAACAGCACAAACCAGAATAATTCCCGGAAAACAGCGCGGATTCATTGAATGAATTGAAACATATCAACCCCGCTTGCCAATCTCAAAATCAACGGGCCCGTGTGAACAGCCGGCCGGGATGTTGGTTGACTAGTTGTTTCATCTCCAACTGTAACAACGCCACGGAGACTTGCGCGGCAGGAACCTCGCTGCGACGAATAATTTCGTCCTGCTGCTTTTCCTCGTGGGTGAGAACGTTGTAGACAGATTGCTCTGCAGGCGAGAGTGAAGGCATGGGGCCGGCAGTTTCAGCTGGTTGGCTCGCAGAGCTGATCACGGCAAATTCCGCCAACACATCCTCTGCCGATTCACAGAGCTGGGCGCCTTGCTTGATAAGGTCATGGCATCCGGCGCTGCGCGGGGAATCAATTCTGCCAGGCACCGCAAAGACGGTGCGCCCGCTTTCTGCAGCAAAGTTGGCAGTGATCAGCGCACCGCTGCTCCGATTAGCCTCCACCACAATCGTGCCCTGCGTCATGCCGGCTACAATGCGGTTACGAATGGGAAACGACTGCTTGCTTCCTTTTCTTCCAAAGGGGAATTGGGTGATTACTGCGCCCTGCCCGGCAATGCGTTGGAAAAGCTTAAAATTTTCGGCCGGATACACAATATCAAGTCCCGTGCCCAATACCGCGATGGTTCGGCCACCCACCTTAAGCGCGCCTTCATGCGAAACGCTGTCAATCCCCCGCGCTCCACCACTAACCACCGTAACTCCCGAAGCGGCCAGTTGAGAAGATAATCGCTCAGCCGATTGCCGACCATACAGCGTCGACTGCCGTGTGCCGACCATGGCGATGGCATAACGATCCTTCGGTTTCAATTCACCTTTCACGTAGAGTATAATGGGAGGGTCATAAATCTCGCGAAGCAGTTCGGGGTACGTTTCATCATCCTGAGTGATGATCGTGCAGCCAAATTTTTCGATGCGCTTCAGCTCACCCTTGAGATCCGCCAGTTCGCGCCAGCGGGTAATAACGTTCGCCGCCTTGGGACCAATGCGCTCCACCTCCATCAGCACCTTTTGCGGCGCGCTTAAAACTGCGGCGGCGTCACCAAAATGCTCCAGCAAATTCCTAATGCGAACCGGCCCGATGTCGGGCAACAGGTTCAGGGCAATCAGTGCTTCACGAGGGCTCATTGAGTATTTGATAATGCTCCACGGCGGAACGTGCAAGGTTAACGCGGTGCCAACCCCTTGCGAATGGCCTTGAGCATGACCTTCTCGGCACCCGGATGAACCCAGCACCAATCGCCGAGGTTACCATCCTTTTCCTCCCAGTGCTTCTCGGTGGGAATATAGCCGGCACCACCCTCACCGTAGCCGGCCACAAGCACAAAGGAATCAGGCCGCATTTTCTGCGCAGCGAGCTGGTACTCCACATAACTCTCGCCTGGCAGCAGCAGCAATTGCGCCGGCCCTAGGTCAATGACCGGTACATCCACGGGCTGACCGCGTTCGCAGCGTTGTCGCCAGCTCAGGCCCATAGCGGCCAAGCACTGGTGCCAGTGGTTGCCTCCCGTGACAAGCTTGGCCTTAAAATC
Source organism: Planctomycetaceae bacterium (assembly GCA_002726515.1). Classification (GTDB taxonomy): domain Bacteria; phylum Planctomycetota; class Planctomycetia; order Pirellulales; family Pirellulaceae. The sequence continues at coordinate 2,180 of PBTE01000233.1, forward strand.
CTTTTCGGTGAAACCGGAGTGATTACGCGGCTTCAGTCGCATCTCAGCGTTACGGAAATTGATTTGTTGCAACGGCTGTCGCTTCGTGTTTTCCCAGGCACTTTGCATGCCTTCATAAAGGCGATCGGCGAGTAGCAAACGATTAGCACGCACACCGGTGTTGTATTTGCCAGCCGTAACATTGCCACTGGCACCACTGAAGTAAATTTGCAGACAACCCGGTGTATCCTTCTGGCGCTTGGCGCGTGCCATGCCGGGGAAATCGGCGGATACTTCACCCGTGCGATAATAGCTCATCGGATGTGTGGCGTAACCACTCAGGGCAGCGATGGGTTTTTCGCCGTTCCAGAAACTGATCGTCTTGAGCCAAGGGTCGATTATGCCCTCGGGAGCGTTGGCAGCAAGCACGTTGCGGCCGCTCGCGCTTCCTCGGCCGAATGAAATTTTTCCATCCGGCAAAACGTACCGCCGGTTGGACGCAATTTTTTCCACCTTGGCCTGCCCCATGCCGATGTGGGTAATCGGACGCTTGTTTTTCACCGCTTTTTTCGCGGCATGAACCACGCGTTGCACGGCTTGCTCGTGAAATTTCATGTCACAGACACTGCCTTCCAACTTCAGTCTTTCAAGAATCCTTTGCGCCTCCAAGTCTGCAACGGGAGCTTCGTGTTGGTGTATCGCACTCACCAACACCCGTTCGCGCGTGGTGCTTAACGCTTCCGCCAGTGCTTCCCGCCAACGATCGAAGGCTTCATTACGGATTTCGCACCAATCCACCGACACAAACACCACGGGCTTCTCACCGCCGGTTAGCACTACGCCCTTGGCAAAGAGCGGATCGACCACGGTTTTGGATTTCCACAATCCTCCCATCATGCCATGACCAATGGGCACGGTGACATCGGCGGAAAAAGTGGCGATGGAAAATTCAGCAGCGCGTAGTGGCGAGCAAAGAATCAAAGCGAAGGTAATCCAGCGGAACATTCGCAGATGCTGACAGGCCAGTGAATTTTGGCAATGGATTGTTGCCTGAGTTTACTTCTCCGGGAAGGCCTTAATAAGGCTCTCCACGGTCCAAGGATCAGCTTGACCCTTCTCATTGATCTTGTCCCTCATTGTCTTCACCTCTTCAGGCTTCACGGGAGATCCACCATTGCCCCACGCCTGACGAATATAAGTTAACACCGAGGCGACCTCATCGTCGGTCAATGCGGCACCCACAGCCGCCATCTGACTGTTGAAATCCTCACCGGCCACATTGATAGGGCCGCCTAATCCATTTACAATGATGGCAACCGCCCGTTCGGGGTTGCCCGTCACCCACTCAGACCCTGCAAGTGGCGGAAAAACTTTCTTCAAGCCATCGCCATTGGGCTGATGGCAACCTATACAATTGCCATAGAGCACTTTACCCTTGCTAAAAGCAAGCTCCTCCTCGGACGGACTCAGTGAATCCACTTCCGCAATGCTGCCATAAGGCGCATGCACTCGCGCGGAGAAATTAGCCTTAAGTTCATCCACCCGATAAAACCCGAAACACCCGAGCAAAGCGACGATGAACCAGGTGACCACTCCCTGAGCGTTGCCGGCCACCGGCTCACTGTGCTCATTCAAATCTGTATTGTTCGTTTCTTTACTCATTTTTCCCGGGTCCCAGCCGAAGTAGCAGCAGCTTGCTCCACGATTGGCGCCTCCGGCAATGCACTATCAGTGCGCAGGCTTTTAAGAAACGCCAACAGCGCGCGCGCTTTGGCGGTGGGAGTCACGGCGTAACCTGGTTCCACGCTCCGTTTATCACCCTTTATGGTAACAGTGATAGCTGTCGTCGGCAGCGCCTCGTCTTCAGTAATTTTTTTGCGATGGAAAAGGTAACGGTAAGGAGGCATATGCGAACTCTTGCCGGTCGACTGTGGATTATAAATGTGAGCATAGGCGTCATTGTCCGCGCCGATGAGCCGCCCTCCCACATTTGACAAATCCGGACCAATGCGCATCACACCAGGCATCGCGTGGGCATCAAAGAGGAAATCGCGCGAAACACTCTGTCGCATGGCCACAAGGTTCTGCCGGTCTGGCCAATCGCTCGCTACAGGCTGCAACCTGAACCGCGCTTTAGCTGCCTTCAATTTCTTTACCTTAGCCTCAATATCCGACCACTGCTTGATGCCAGAGGTGATGGTCACCTGCGCATTGGCTACTAATTTCTTTTGCGTGGCATTCTTCTCCGCAGGCAAACCACACTCGAGGGATAAATCCTTGTCGAGACTAACACCTGAAATTCCAAGTGCCTTAAGATTTTTTTCCAAATTCAATTCGGCAGATTTCACTTCCTTCACCGCCGTTGCTTTCGCCTCTTTTGCTGCCTTAATAGCCGCATCACTTTTGCCTTCGGTCTTGCCAAGCTCTGTTTTGAGAGCATCAGCCGCTTTGGCCACCGCTTTGAACCGATAAGCCTGCTTGATAACCGGTAACATTTTGTCCGCGCCACCGATGGCTGAATCGGTGATGGTGCCGTTGAGATCCAGCCGGGTAATTTGCAGTTTATATCCGAACTGGCCGCCAGTAGCCGTGCGCGTATGGCAGTAGTAGCAGCCGTTCTCGCGGTACACCTGTTCCCCTTGCCTTGCGAGACCCACGCGTGGCTTCAAGGCCGTGCCGTCACCCTTGTCAGGAGTTTCTCCCCCCAGTTGAATGGCGGGACTATACACCATGCCCCACCACGAAAGGCTCAATGTGAAGAGGACTCCCAGGAAAACCAGCGGAGCTTTGTTCATTTGGCACCTCCCTCGACCTTGGTGCTGCGGCATTGGCGCCAGAGAGACATTAGGCTGCATTCACCACAACAGTTGCGCACAAGCAGACACAACATGCTTCCCAAAAAAATCAAGCTACCAACAAGGAAAAGCACCTCACCCAAAAACGCCGCGCGCATCGGCATCAGCGCCCTTGACTGGAGCACCTCGCTCTCGATTCCGGTAGATTGCAGCGCCAAACCGTGACGATAGGCCATCCCCACACCTGCCAACACAACAATTACTACGCCGACAGCAATGAATCGGTATATCCAATGGTAGATCCTGGCGCAGGGCCAGTCGAGGGTTGGCCCGATGAGCCGCGGGGCCACGTAATAGACCGCCCCGATCATCGACATGGCAAAGAAACCCCACGCAAAGAGGTGGCGGATGGCGGTGTTGGCATAGGTAAACTGCAAAATGGCATTCCAACTCGGGCACACGTTACAGAAAGTCAGCAGGCCGGCAACAATCCAGGCGCTGAGCGCAAACCCCATGAACCTGAGTGTAAGATCCTCTGAACTCAATAGCGGCACTCCCTTCAAGGTTTGACGCAGGTTCCAACTCACGGCAATTACCACCAAGAGAAAAAAGCCGGAGGCCAACTGGCTTAGCTTGATTTGCCACACCGGGAGCGGCGCCCCGGAGTTGAGGTTTACCCATCCGCCCAATAGCAGCAACATCCAGAATCCAAGGAACGTCCACTGGCGGCTGTAGAGCTCGCGTTGAATAATTTTTGGAATGAAATAAATCACAGCAGCCAAGCCGATGCAGCCAAGCCAGATTTGCACCAGGCTCGTTGCAGCCCAGTGGCCCAAGGGGATTTGCGCCGCGCCGCGCACGGGCGCTTCCACCAATAACCAGTGCGCAGTACCGATGATCCACGGAAAAGCCACCAGCGAAGCGATGAGATACCACGTGCTGGGATAGAGCTGCTTGTGGCGCCGTGAAAAGTAGGTGAGGATCGCGCTGAAGGCGATGAACGCCTGGCCAATGAGGAGCACGCGACTGGCATACTTGGGCAATTCAAGGCCAGCCACGCCGCTTTGGTCGCCAAGGGAGATGCCCACCATGGCGGCGGTAACGCCGGCGTTCCAGAGAATCGTACCCGCAACCACAAAACCCGGGCGCGCCAGCGGCATGCCTCGCAAACGACTCAGCATCCAGAGTGTAATGCCAAGCCCAGCGTTTCCAGCAAAGCCAAACAGGAACGCCACCCACGCATTGGCCTGCAAACGACCGTAGGTGAACAGTGGACAATCAGCCAGAAAGCCCGGCATGTGAACCTTGAATGAACCCAGCACACCTATGCCCGCCGCGTCCACCAACCACAAGGCCGCGCTGAAAAACAGGAACAGCACCGGCCCACGGCAGGAGGCATTGATGGCTTCCGGCGGGGCCTCAGTCGCGATAGGCGCGCTACTGTCTGTGGTGTCGCTCATGAATTATTTTTTCTTCTCCGGCCTGCTGAGGCTCTTCACGTAAGCCATCAACGCCTTGATATCCTCATCGGTAATTGGCGGAGGCGGTGGTGGCATCGGGGCCAAGGCACCCTTCACCACCTTGTCAAATGGCTTCTTTATTGACTCGGTGAAATACACCTCATCAAGCTTCACTTTAACAATCGGTCCGCCCAGTCCCTTATGGACCTCGCGTTCCTTACCCCAAAAATCGCCGATAAACTTCGGGGCCTTCAGAGCCGCTCCCGCGGGTGCCGGCACCGCCGGATCAGTCTGATGACAGGTGAAACAAATTTTCGTCAGGAAAAGCGTCTTGCCCTGAGTCACAAGCTTATCATCCGCCTTCAGAGCCAGCCCGCTCAATGCAGCGCAAACAACAATTACTTCCCGGTTTATCATCTTCTATTTCTTGCTCAAGCTTTTCACATAAGCCATCAGTGCCTTGATTTCCTCATCTGTAGGGGGTGGCAACGGTGGCATGGGAGCCAACGCGCCCTTCGCTATGCGAATCATCGAGTCTTTCACAGACTCATAAAAATATCCCGGACCGAATATCACTTTTTCCAGTGGGCCACCAGTGCCCTTGTGTACCAGCGTTTCCTTTCCCCAGAAATCACCAATGTACTTCGGTGCCTTCATGGCCACACCCGCAGGAGCCGGCACCGCTGGATCGGTCTGATGACAGGTGAAACAGATTTTGGCCGTAAAAAGTGCCTTGCCCTTGGCGATCAGTTCTGGATCATCCAATTCCGATTCATCGGCCAGAAAATCAGGAGCAGGAATCTCGACCAGTTTCAAGTCCAGCCGGTCCTCGATCTCCT
>PBTE01000183.1 GCA_002726515.1 Planctomycetaceae bacterium
GCGAAACTTTTGCAAGTTGACTTGGAAAGCATCAACAAGTGGGTTAATCCGGGTCGTTACGTGTCTGGCCGGGAATTTGCCGAGGCAGGATTCGCAAACATGATCAAGTTTCAGGAGCTTCCTTCTTTCAACGTCTTGAAAGATCACTCTTCTGGTAACAAGCTCGCCTCGGAGAAGTCTGATGATAACGGGAACGGCGCTCAGACCGTTGTCAAACGGGTTAAGGCGTGAAGTCATCACGTTCACGACTTGCTCCAAACGTTCTGCAGTCCCGCGATAGCCGTCGGATCAGCCGGCTGCTTGTGAGTGATGTCGTTTTTCTTCCCGGGGAGTAACCATTCCCTCTTTTGTGGTCCCGAGTGTATTGAATGGTTATTTCAGGGACGTTGCCGGTTTGAAAAGTTCGGGCGGTTACCGGTATCCTTCATGGCAATCGGAGCAAATTTTGCTTATTTCGCCAGTCGCTTTGCGTGCTGCCTGGTAATCGTCCAGCTTCACCGCCCGGATGACTTCTAGAGCATTGGCTTCGAGCGCCTTGCAGTAGTTCGAGTAGGTTTCATCATCCCAATACTCAAAGTTCTCTTGTCGGGTGACGTAGGCAATAGCAGCTACGAGTTCGGCCTCGTGGATCAAGTTATCCGATTGTTTCTTAAACTCATTTTTACTGGCTGTCCCTTCCGCGATCGATTTGTGATGTGCCTGTTCCAATCGTCGCATTATGAGAGGGAGATCGCAGACTTGCTCCCAGCCTTGTAGATCCTTGGAGGGCTGACTGGAGAAGGATCCACCACTTACCAGCTCATGTAAATCAATTTTTCGCAATTTGGCTTCGTTGTAGGATTGAATGGTATCCACTTTCGAATTGAAGCCGGCCCGCGCGAAGTTATCCCTGGCCGCCGCGGCCTGATTTTTCCACCGCACCTCATCGTCGTATTCGGCAATGATGGCAAACAGAAAAGCTAACATCGAGAAGTATTGACGCCCTTCCTTGAAGCCTCCGCTCTTGTATCTGCCTGGCGTGGTGATGCTCGAGTCCACGGCAAACTTGATTCTTTTCACCTCGTCTTCGAGTGTCGTCGCTGATATCAGCCGGGACCAGGCGTAACCGTTTTCTGCAGGTTCGGTTACGTCCGGCGACTGCGTTTGGACACCGGTGCGTCCGGAAAAAGAGGATAAGAGATCGGCAGGTCTCTCCCCCTCGAGGGCTTCAGCGAAGGCGTTGCCAAAGAACACCGGGGACGGGCTGGTTTTTTGTAGGTTTGGGGGCTTGGCTCGACGAAGGGGAGCCGACGCCTCGTTCTGTGTCCCCGCCCAACAAATCCGATGGTTTGCCAAAGAGAAGAGAAGGAGAAGAATGACCTGAAACAGGCTTCTCAGGGACCGCTGTTTCATGGTAGGGGCCATTTTGGGTGTTCTCTGGAGGGAGCCAACACAGCGGAAATAGGACGGACGAAGGGGTGGAAAGAGACGAGTGGTTTCAGGTTATCACGACTCGGCCCCTGCGGGCAATACACGAGCCCGGTGGGCAACGGTTATAATGGTTTAAATGAGCGCTCCGAAAAAATCGCGTCGTGGTTTCCTGGCCGATACTCTTGGCCAAGGTCGAGCCCGGATTGGTGAGTCTTCCGCCACGAATTCTTCAGCACCCGGTTTGGGAGCGACGATCCCGGAGCAACCGGCAGAGTGCACATGCTTGCTGCAGATTGATCGTCGGGCAATGGCCTGCCAGTTTGCGATACTTCTCAATGACGGGCAGTACTCCCACGGTCCGGAAAGCGTTCTTCAGGCCCTGGACCTGGTGGAGACGCTCGAAGATCAGATGTCAGTTTACCGCGCGTCGAGTGAAATCAGCCAACTCAACCACATGGCCGCCCGGCAACCTGTTGTGGTGGAACCACGCTTGTTTGAATTACTACAAGTGGCGATGGAAATTTATTCCGTGAGTGACGGAGCATTTGACATTACCTCAGCACCCCTCTCCAAATTATGGGGTTTCTCCCGTCGACAGGGCCAGATACCGTCGGAGAGCGACATCGGGGCTGTTTTGGAGAACGTGGGAAGCCATTTACTTGAACTGGACCAGAAAAACCAGACGGTTGCATTTTCTCGGTCTGCGACTGAAATCAATTTGGGCGGTATTGGGAAAGGCTTCGCTTTGGACCGTTGCCAGGAGTTACTGAGGGCCGACGGTGTCGAACATGTTTTGATGCACGGGGGAAAGAGCAGCGTCCTGGCCCGGGGAGACCGCGGGACGGCGGAACAGCTACATGGCTGGAAAGTGGGTGTGCGTCATCCGTTGCGTGCCAATGCACGTTTGCTGGAGATTCAACTGCATGATCAGGCGTTAAGTACCTCCGGTGCTGCCACCCAATCGTTTCACCATCAAGGAAAACGTTACGGGCACATTTTGGACCCGCGAAACGGTTACCCATCCGCTGGTGTTTATTCGGCAACGGTTGTTGCCGACAGCGCCGCGGTTGCCGATGCTTTGTCGACCGCTTTCTACGTTTTAGGGCACGAAAAAATCTTGGAGTGCTGTTCCCTCCAGGAGGATGTGGCGACCGCGATTGTTGTTCCGGGAGACCATTCAGGAAGGATTGATATTCACACTTGCGGATTTTGCGAAGAAGATATCAAGATCGTACAGGATCAATCTTGTCAATTCATTCGTCACGATTAAGTACGGGTCGAAGTCCACGAAAACAAATGTGAGTTGCGGATTCAGGAAGGGTGAAAGTTGAAAAAGACTGTTGACTTGTTGTTTGAAGAAACCGGGTTGGCTATCGAGGATGTTGCCGAACGCGCGAACATGCAAACCTCCCGATTCGAAGCGATTGCTTTGGGACGCTGGACACCAAGCCCCACTGAAAGGCGGAAAGTAGCCCATGTTTTTGGAGTGTCTGCTGAAGAGGTGGCCTGGGGACACACGATGGATCCTCGTAACATTCGCTATCGCCGTTATGGAATGAAGGAAGAATTCTAAGTACAGTTTCTGAGTGGCTGGCAGTTGAAGCGCGGGTACAAACATATAGGTAAACCACCACGGGGACAGTAGATGTCGTTCACGGATGAGTGACCGAAATTCAAGGTCACTCAAGGCCATATCAAATACCTAATGCGATCGGTCGTGACCGGGAAATGTTCAAAAGAAGACCGCAAGACGCGTTCAGTGGCTAAACAAAACCAAATCAAAAGAACGCACCAGCACGAAGTCGTACGGATTCGACCGCGCAGGCATTCACGAATTTGTGAACCTTAAAAGCATCTTGGCCGAAGGTGACGCGGTCGCCGTCAACGGATAGCCGACGACGGCGTCCTCAGAGAACTAAATCAGCACAAACACCATAAGCAGGCCCGCGGTGAGCCCCAGCGCCCGCCGAAACCAACGGAAGAGCAGACTGCAGCCAAGCGCCATTCCCAGCAGCAATCCCGTAGAAGGCTCGGGGACCTGGGGAAATCCATCGACCTGGAAGTAAATACTGCTGAGTTGAGAAAAGTGCGTGGTCTGTACGTTCGTTAGTTGGTCGAGTGACATCATGGTATTCGCCCCTGATACGTCGGCGACGGTTCCGGCCCACGAAACCTCCCAAACCCCGAAGTCCGTTTCGGCAAGTGTGGTGTAGGACGTATCGGCGAGGATTGCGAAGGCATCGGGCTGAGTAATATTGATATCACTCCAGAAATTGGCGTGTAACGGCTGGCTTAGGGCACCCGGTGCCTGCTCGATTCAACGGGGGTCCATTCGATCGTGTTTGCAACGGCGGTATCTTCCCGCTGGCGGCTCTCGTCACCGGTGAAAACCTGGACAACCCGCTCTGTCCGGACTCCGCAGGATCAGCATCCTGTTTACCATCAGGCCAGCGCGTCAAGCTGCGTATGAACACGCTTCAAAATGCCTCTCAGCTGGTGAAATGATGCGCAGCCAGAAATGGTATACCGCGCCGAACTGTTGATTGCCGTCTGGCGGTGGATTTGACAGTCGTTTTCGAGCGGCTTATCATACGGTCAACATGTCAAGCTGCGTAAGAACACGTTTCAAAACGCTCCCAGCTACCTGGTTGATCCCGGTTACGGTCCGCTGCCGGAAGTGATCCAGTTCGGGCTGCTGGCGAGCGCTGCGGTCCTGTCGCAGTGCTGAGCGGTCAAGGTGGTCTTTCGGGTATTCCTGCGATGTCCAAACTGATTCTGCTTCTCATGTCGATCTCCCTGTGCTCCGTAACGGCGGCCGCAGATCCTCGATCCCCGTCGCAGACCGATCCGGCCAGAATCGAAACACGGGTTGCGATCCAGGGGGTCTGCGCCTGGCCGAACCTGCAACGGCTGGACGACGGAACCCTTCTTGTCTTCATCTACAACCAACCGTCGCATGGCAAGTTTGAGGGAGACATCGACTGCTGGGCCAGCGAAGACAGTGGCCAGACCTGGCGGTTTCGCGGTCGTGCGGTACCGCACGGGGAGCCGCGGACGACCCGCATGAATTGTGCGGTCGGTGTCGCGGGGAACGGCGACCTGATTGTCCTGTCGAGCGGGTACACGAACCGGATCCCCAACCCCATGGTGCCCTTCAACGAGCAAATCCAGCGCAAGAAAGGAAGCGAGTTCCTGCCCACCGCCATCAGCCGCTCGAGCGACGGCGGCCGCACATGGGAAACGGCTGAGAGCTTCCCCCTTCCTCCCGAGAGCGAGAAAGTGTGGGGAGATCACTATGTACCCTTCGGGAATATCGTCTCCGGCGCGGACGGTTCGCTGCGCGCCTTCGCGTACCTCGCCCAGCCGAAGTATTCACGCAGGGGCTTCATACTGCGCAGTGAAGATGACGGCAGAACCTGGGGCGATCCGGCGGTCGTCAATCCCAGGGGCAGTGAGACCTCACTTTTGCACCTCGGCGAGGGCCGCTGGCTGGCATCCACTCGCGAGTTTCCACAGCAACCGGTTCTGTATCGACCGGGCGTACGCCTGGAGTTGTACGCGTCTGCGGACGACGGCAGGACCTGGCAGCACAGGGGGCCCCTGTCGCTTCCCCTGCAAGTGACCAGCAATTTGATCCGTTTACGTGACGGGCGAGTGCTCCTGAGTTTCGGAAATCGCAACTGGAACAATTTTGGAGTGGACGTCCGTTTTAGCGATGATGAAGGCGAATCCTGGGGGCCTCCCATTCGCATTGCAGATTCACCGCGGGCCGACAGTGGTTATCCCAGCAGCGTCCAACTGACGGACGGTCGGGTCGTGACGGCTTACTACACGCAGGTCTCCGACGACTTCCACTACGAGATGCGCGTCGCGATCTGGAACCCGGAGGCGTTCGAAACGAGAGGCCGACCGAGAGGAGTGAAGTGAATCCTCATGCAGTCCTGGCGCCTTTTCTAAAAGAGAGCGTCGTCTGCCAGCAGCTTGGCAGCGCGACTGAAGGTCTTTTGCTATGCAGAGGCGATCACTTTTGATATCCGCGACTGTCTAGGCTGGCGGAGTCGACAACAAGCAACGCGGATTGATTCGGTTCGTAGAAGTGAGAATGCAAGACGTGACCTTGCAAGAACTCGTTAAGCAACTACGATGCTCCGCCTTCGAGGCTACCTTCAGCACTGTTGGACCACTTAAAACGTCACCCGGTTCGCCAGCATGGCGAGTACTGTAAGAATTGCGGTCGCCATTTGGGGGACTGCCGCACGAGGTCCATGCGCCGCAGCGTTTCTCCAAGGCAGGCGTCATAGACCTGGTGGGCGGCTTCGAACCGGGAGCGCATCTTTTTTGCCTGCCTACCGGTCGGGTTCAGTTCGACTTCTGTAACGAAGGAACTGGTTTTTGCTCGTTTGGCCATGGCGTCCCTTAGCTGATTGCAACCTGAAACGGCAGGAAAGGACGACCGTGAGCCTGACACCGTATCTCCCTGTCTTCAGTCTTCAAGCAACCTCCCCGCTCCGTCATTCGCGTTTGCCCTCAGCATCTTCGATACGGTAGAGGTGCGTGTCACTTCTGAAAAACAGTGCGCGGCCCGCGACCGCTGGGGACGCAAGAAAACTGCCGTCAAGTTGATTGGTTGCCAGCACTTTGAATGTTCTGCCCGCTTGCACGACGGTGGTCTTGCCTTCCTGGCTGCAGAAGTAGATGCGGTCTCGAACCTGAGTGGGTGATGCACGGAAGTTGCCACCCAAGCGCTGCTTCCAGACGACTTCGCCGGTCAAAGCGTCCAGGCACATCGCAGTTCCCTCATCGTTAACGACGTACAATTCCTTCCCTACTAACAGCGGCGATGGAACGTGCGGGATGCCTGTGGAGTTTTGCCAGACGAGTTGCTGGTCCGTAATCTTTCCCGGGCCACCGGGCCGGATTGCGTAGATGGCGTGATGGTCAAGCGTGATCGATCCGACAACATAAAACATGCCGTTGCCAAACGATGGTCGACCGACCAGTGAGAAACCTTCATAGGGCATCCACCACAGTTCCCCGCCCGTTTCCGTGTCGTACGCAGCGACATGTTCAGCAGAAGTGGCCACGAGTTGCGCGACTCCGTCGACTTCGTGAACGAGCGGAGTTGAGTAAGCCATTTTAAAGAATCCCTTGTCACCGACCCGTTCCAGGTGTTGTCGCGACTGTCGCCAGAGGATCTTGCCGTCACGCTTGTCCAGCGCTGCCAGGAACTGCTTGTCGGTCCCGTCACAGCAGAGGATTAACTTGTCTTTGTACAGAACCGGAGAACTTGCCGCGCCCTGCGGTGCGATGAACGGAAGTGACGTATTTTTCCAGAGGATCTTTCCATCGGTACCAAGGCAGACCGTTCCGCGAGCTCCGAAATGTGCGAAGATGTACTTTCCGTCGAGCACCGGTGTCGGTGACGCATAACCGTTTTGAACGTGTTTCGGACCAGCTGCGTCCGGCTTCAGAACCTCGACATTGTGCATCACTCGACCGCTGATCCGGTCAACGCAGATGGCCCGCAGTGATCTGCCCTCCTCCAGGGAACTGGTCAGCCAGACCTGGTTTCCCCAAATCACGGGTGACGACCATCCCGTACCGGGAATCGCCGTTTTCCAGGAAACCGATTTTGACTCGTCCCATTGAAGTGGAATTTCCCTGGCGTCCGAGTGACCCTGGCCGTCGGGGCCGCGGAACTGCGGCCATTCGGCGTGGCAGGTGTCAGGAGGAAAGGAAATCAGCAAGGAGGCAAGCACCAGGAGAGTGATGTGTTTCATGGAGTGCGTCCCTTCGGAAAGAACGTGTTACTTGCGGGATACCATCGTAGCAGCAGTCGCCATTGTAACAGGCAAATGGGAGCCAGGGATGGTGTGTATGTCAATCCGGCCAGTTTCGTGGGACCTGCCTCTCCATCATCGTTCCTCCGAGGCATGGCCGGCGCCGTTCTCCTGGATCCACCGAAGTCTGAGTCTGTCAACGTCGAGTTGTCGCCGCCCTGCGTTCCTGTCGACCGGCCTCGAATGGCGAAAATCCGGGCACATATCTTCAAGACGGCAAGAAATTAAAAAACGGCCTTCGACGAACGTCGAAGGCCGTTTTGAGTTCACTTAACATTTGCCGTTTCAGAGACAGGACGGCGGCTATGTCAGGCGATTTAACAGTCGCGACTAGAGCCCACAAGAAGGCTCACAACCACAGGTCGGCTCGCAACCACAGGAAGGTTCAGCGTCGCAGCATACCGCACAACTGGAAATGGAAGGCAGGCAGGACAGCAACTCTTGAATCTTGCTGAGCAAACCACAACCACAACCGCAGGCAATCTCACAACCACAGCTGGGCTCACAACCACAAGTGGGCTCGGGAGCGGCACAGGTGGGCTCGGGAGCGGGGCAACCGCAGGACGGTTCACAACCGCAAGACGGCTCACAACAACCAGTCACGTGGCTCAACAAGCCACCGAACAGACCGCCAGCATTCGCGGCGGGGGCGCTCAGGCAAACCACGAAGGCTACCAGAAGCGCGGCAAAAGCGATTCGTGTCTTCATAAGGAGGAACTCCTACAAAATGGAAACAAAAAAGAATACTTTGGGAGGTAAACACACTGCTTTACAAAGCTAACGTACTTTTTCGCCCCAGCGCTACTCAACGAACAACCGATTTGACATAGCGGGCATGCGACGATGAGTGCGTCAGCCTTACGAGGGGTATCGACCCTTACAGGCTCCTCAAGTTAACTACACTAGGCTTTTTGCCAGCATTCTCACACAATACGACGTTGAGGATAGCGGTTGATGGGCATCTGACGATTGGACTCAACTGGAGCATGAGTCCTAATAGCTGACCTGTATGGATTTTTGTTTAAAAAGTGTTCGGACTTTGATATCTGTAACGATGACACGGCGAAACTTGTTCACCGGGTCCGAGGTGGTGACCCGTTTAAGCTCACCACAGCTGACTAAACTTTTCCTTGAACGGGCAGTCGGATCGTTTCCACCAGGGAAAGCTCACGAATGCGCACCAACTTTCGGTGGCCGAGTGTCTCGGTTTACATGACCCGTTTAAAATGAGGCACTGACGATGGCCAAACGAACAATCGAAAATATTGATGTCGCTGATAAAACCGTGCTCATGCGACTTGATCTGAATGTGCCTCTTGATGATGGGGGTGGCATCACTGACGATCGGCGCATACGCTTGGCGCTGCCGTCGGTTGAATCCGTGCTCAGGCGGCAAGGCCGGTTGATTGTCATGAGCCATCTTGGACGTCCGCGGGGGGAAGCAGAAGATTCTAAATTTAGCTTGGGGCCCGTTGCAAAACGACTGGAGGAGTTGATCGATCAGCCGGTGCTATTTTCCCGTGACGTTGTGGGCAAAGATGCCCAAAGCAAGGTCCGGGAGTTGAAGACGGGGATGATTCTTCTACTCGAAAATTTGCGATTCCATCCTGGAGAACAAAAGGGGGAAACAAGTTTTTCCCAGGCGCTGGCTGAGATGGCGGATGTCTATTGCAATGACGCCTTCGGCACTTGCCACCGTGAAGATGCTTCGATGGTAGGCGTCCCACGGGCCATGGGAGACAAACCCAAGGTGGTTGGTTTTCTGGTTGCCAAGGAGATTCAGTACCTGGCAGACGTTATCTCCGCTCCGCAACGTCCGTTCATGGCAATTCTCGGCGGTGCGAAGGTGTCAGACAAGATCAGCGTTATCAAGAACCTGTTGAATATTTGCGACAAAATTCTGATTGGCGGTGCAATGGCTTACACTTTTTCGCTTGCCCGAGGCGGACGGGTTGGCCAGAGTCTGGTTGAACCCGACAAAGTGGACTTAGCGAAGGAACTTATCGACACCGGTGGAGAAAGTCTGGTTCTACCACTGGACACGCATTGCGGGGATGACTTCAGCCCATCATGCAACAAACAAGTCGTGGGCGCGGGGGAGATACCGGAGGGTTTTCAAGGACTCGACATCGGTCCCGCAACGGCAAAACGCTACACGACGCTATTACAGTCCGCAGGGACGATTGTCTGGAACGGCCCGATGGGGGTATTTGAAATGCCACCGTTTGATGCGGGAACGAAAACAGTTGCTCAAGCCATTGCGAACGTTGATGCAGTGAGCATCATCGGGGGCGGTGACAGTGCTGCTGCTATCGAACAATTCGGATTCACCGATCACGTGACCCATGTGAGTACCGGTGGAGGTGCCAGTTTGGCCATGCTCGAGGGCAGGAGCTTTCCTGCTGTAGAATTACTTGACGACACGTAAAGCCTGAAGGTCTTTGCGAAAATTCAATTTCCATGCCGAGACTCCGTTTGCTGTTGAAACCAGGAGCACCGTGTCGTTGTTCCAAGAGGTCAATTCCAACCCGCGCAGTGCCATCCCGAATTGGAAGCTGTCTCGGAAAGTACCGTCTTCGGAAATAAACCATATGGATCCGTCAGCACCAGGAATGATCCACCACGACTGCTCCCCCAATAAGGAAGCCGTTGCCGAACGGACGAGTTGGATAGGGCCTTGGTGCATTCCTCCTGGCAAACGAATCCTCCACTTTTCTTGCAGGTTGCTATCCATGCCGATGGCAACGTGGCCTGCTTCCAAGTCATAAGCCAGGCCGCAATACGATGGTGGTTTTCTATGTGGATTCTTTTGGGTGGCAAGATGATAAATCGCTTCCCCAGGGGTCCGCAGTTCGAGTTCAGGGCGACCGTCGAACCGGATGGGAAACACCCTGCCTCGATGGTCGGTGACCAGCAACCGGTTTGCCTCCGCAACAGATCCTCCGTGGACGGCCAGGGAAAGTACTGAACGGGTTGCCCGGCTGCGCCATAATAGCGTTCCTTCGAGCGATACAGCACGCACGCCCGCTGTCCCCCAAAATCCGATACACATTTCGGGGTGGTGGTCGCCATCCAAGTCGACCAATTCCAAATCCTGGATTCCGTCATGCTTCTGGTCGGTTTCAGGATACACCAAGGTTGTTTTCCAGTTTTCATCGAAGACAAACGCTTTGGTCCCCGAGGGCATGCTTCCGGCATAGATGTGTCTTCCGTCAGCGAGTTGGGAAAAATCGAGGTAAGTGACTCCTCCACCTGGTGGCAGTTGCAATTCGTGCCGCGCGACAAGCTTTCCGCTCTTGTCGAGTTCGACCACGCGTCTCGGTCCATCGTGAAGCAAGACCGTTGAGGGCGACCGCTGGTCAAAAAAATAGACATTCCCGGGAGATGTTACCTCGTTGTATTCCCATAACGGCGTCAGACTGAAGTGTCGAGGCGGGGCCTTGGTTAGAATGGTTGCGCGTGAAATGTTGTAAGTTGGCCGGGGAACATCGCTCGAAGCAACCACAAGTTGTTGGCGGTAATTGCGAGTTTCCTCAATGTATTTCCCCACAATTTCCTGCGCCAGATCTGCGCCCTGTAGTAAACGGTCCACGATGCCTGGCAGTTGGTCGGAAAACTTCGAATTCATTCCGATTTCAAAGAGTTGAACGTGCCCCTGCGGATCCAAAACGACCGTGGTTGGTGCCACTGGAATCTTGAACACGCTTTTGCCGTGAGCCTGAATATCGCGCAGTACTGGTACCTGCACTCCCCAGTCCGTCAGCAATGCTTCCAACCGCTCGTCGGTGATATTGTCTCCTTCGGCCCACACCCCCAAGAAGGTTATTTTTGTTTCGGATTGAAATTGTGAACGCAAATCACTGAGCTGTCGAATCGCTTGTTGGGAACTGGGATGATCGTTAAACCAAATCAGGACCACGTGCTGGCCGGCTAATGTCTCGGGCGTCACCGAAGCATCGTTTGCATCCTGCAGTTTAAAACGTCCGGGACTCTTGCCCAACAGCGAAGTGGGCAAGGGTTGCGGTGGCACGACAAAATAGCGCACGGTTTTCCCCTCGGCTGGTGAACTGATCAAGAAGTCATCCCCCGTCAGAGAAGCGTCGAGTTGTGCACCCGCCAGAACAGACACAATGGAGATTCCGTTTTGCGAAGGGTGTTCGAATTGGCGCAAGACGTGCGTTTTTGCATCGATCCAGAAGACGACGTTTCCACCTTCAGCAGATACTTGGATGCCATGACACGCATGGCCTTCTATTTCCCGGTTGCCCCGGTAGGTGTGCTCAACACCATCCTCAAAGATTTCGGGTAAAGGATTGTCATTCAGTAAAAGACGCAACTGAATCGGGATCCCACCAGCGCTTCCCTCCAGTTGGTCCCAGATAAAAGGATCAAATTGAAGGGACTGAAGAAGCAACTGGGGGGGGACTTCGACATCCACCATTTGCGAAGCCAGCTCAGGAGACGATGGATCGTTGTACCTCGCCCGCATTCGACTGCCGTCACTTGAAAGCACCATTTGATAAGCACGCATTTTCAGGCGGTTGGGCTGCTGGTACCGGATCGAGAACGGAGCAGTGTCGTGCATCAACTGTCCATTCTGTAAAACAGACAATTTGATGTGCCCCCGGTCCTCGTAGGAGGACGCTTGGCGATAAGCACGAACCATGGCCCGCAGGACCTCGTCAGGATGGATTTCCGGAGGTTCTGTTGACAGTTTTTGCTGGCACCCCGCGACCGCGCTGAACAAGACAAGAAACAGTGCCAGCGTACAACGAATCGACTTGCTACATTTATCGTTCATATTTGTTTGGATTTCCTCACCCTGACGTAACGTAGCGGACCGGGGTGGTATACGTTCAAGCAAAGAATTCTCCTTACCACCTGAGGGAGGAGACCTGGGAAGTCGCGTTGGACCGTTTCCAGAATTGACACTCGACAAGGTTGTGTTCTGTGGACGCCCCGCAAGAGGTTGGTTTTTGCCGCTTGGTGGTTTGAGAAAACGGTTTGGAAAGTGATTTGGCGACGGGGCGATTATGGCGCAACTGGCTGCTCCACGTAAAGCTCGAGTTCTTGACTTGGAACAAGACCGACCGGGTGATAGGATCGGTTGGGAGTTCAAGTTTCTTGGAAATTGTCCAGAGGTCACAAGCGAAGCGGTTACACAACATGTCATCATCCTTGGAACAATCCTATCGTGAACTGAAAGAGGGACTCGGGTTCTGTGTCCTCAACGCCCGTACGACGATCGAACTGAAGGGCGCTGATAGAGCCCAGTTTTTGCACAACTTTTGCACCAATGATGTTCTCGGCTTGACGCCTGGTGGCGGTTGCGAAGCTTTTATCACAAACGCGCAAGGCAAAATTGTTGCCTATGTCTTGATCTTCTGCGAGGCTGATTCAATCATCTTGGAATCAGATGCTGATCAAGCCGAATCAATCCTGACGCATCTGGATCGTTACCTGATTCGAGAAGATGTTGTGTTGACGGACCGGTCTGAAGAAATGAGGCAGATTTATCTTGGCAGCGGCACATGGCATCAGGCCCTGTCCTCACCCGGTACTGTCGAGATTCGCCACCAGCCCATGTCTCACACCCGTTACGACTTCGGTCACCGAACAGTCTGTTTGAGAAACATCACGGGAACCTCGCTACCGGTGTTTCAAATCAGTTGCTTGGCGGAGATTCAAAACCAGGTTGTCGGTTCTCTGCAGGAGTTGGGAGCCAGGCCGTGTTCAGTTGATGCGGTCGAGATTATTCGAGTCGAAGCGGGCGTGCCTATTTACGGAGCAGATATCACTGACGAAAATCTCCCACAGGAACTGGGGCGAGAGGATTCAACGATCAGTTTCACCAAGGGGTGTTACCTTGGACAGGAAACGATCGCGCGCATCGATGCCTTGGGACATGTGAACTGGTTGTTCAAGGGAATACGTTTCCTGAACGATGTTTCAGCCCAACCCGGTACTGAATTGATGGTCGATGGCACCAGAATGGGCCGTGTGACTTCTTCAATCTACTCGCCTTTTTTGAACTCGGCTTTCTCACTGGGATATGTGCGGAGAGAACATGGTGCGACTGGCACTCGAATCACGACATCTGCGGGCCCCCTGGAGATTTTGAATCTGCCCCTGGTCGATGGATGAGACATTTGTTTCCCGTGTTGTGCCGGCGCACTCTCAGCGGCGGTTCAGCCAACCGGATCATTGGATGTTTTTTCGGCAGAAACCGTTGAGTCATCAATGCCCCCCCCTACCCTGGGTGAGTCTGCGATCTGCAATGGTGTGGGCAAGGTCGATAGCCATGTTCGAACTCGTCCATGAACATCGATCTCTGACGGCACTTGCCCCACACTTACGAACGAACCATCGCGCAATACTTGATCCAGATGGCTGAGATGTTCTTGGGCCTGGACGATGAGTGCCTCCACGTCTGTCGTTTCCAGAACCTGTCGCTCAATGGCCAGTCGGTCCCGCTGACGTAATCGTTTCAGGACGGACAACGTGCCAGCAGTGGCCCCAAACAACTTACCATCCACATAGGCTCGCCGAAGCTGCATCTTGGAATTGAATTGATAAACCGGTTCGGCGCCGAAGAAGAAGCTGCAAGCACCGTTTTGTCGAAATCCCACCACGACTCGCTTTCGGTCGGGACCAATGGCGAACTCGATCCGCTCGACCAGGGCAGTTGCCTCTTGGAGCAAGTTTTCACGATCTCTGGTTTGACGGGCCATTGTTTTTCGAAATCTTAAGGCGTAATGGAGTCAGTGACGTTGAACGTTTGTTTCCACTTGGAGAGTACACCAGTAATATACAAAAATCTGAAGGACTGAGAACTGCTAGTGTGCGTTAGTCTTCCGGTATTCGACTGTCGCTCCTGGTTCGGTGGTAATTCAGCCTGTAGGCGTTAATGGTCCATCCGACTTCGATAGCGTGCGCTGACCCGATCCAAAAGATGCCGCTCTTCGCGCGAGAGTCCCTTCAATCCTGTTTCATTGAGGCGATGGAGTATCTCATCCATTCGCTGTTCTTCCTCTGCCTCCA
>PBTE01000184.1 GCA_002726515.1 Planctomycetaceae bacterium
AGCCAGCGGGCCAGCCCCAGTCGCCGTCCCGTTTTTTTCGCATTCTGCCACGGCGGTTCATGAACGAAGGGAGTGGCGTCGCGCGTGAGCACGGTCAATACACCAGGACCGACTTCGCGGCCGGGCGTCAGGTAGTTGCCTCGTTTTAGAATATAAGTGGGCGACGGCTCGCCGCGCGCCCAAAGTGCGCGAATCTGTGGTTCGGGTTTCCGCTGGCTTTCAAGTTGAGTGAGCTGTTCTTGCAGGCGCTTCTTCTTTTCCTCGTTCTGTTCCGCTTCAATCTTGTTCTGCAGTCGCTCCACCTGTTGGTCGATGGGTGCCTTGTGATCCTCCCAGGCCGTGCGCTCTTCCGTGGTAACGAAATTCAGCGTTCGCGGACCTTGTGGTTTTAACCAATCGTGCTCATCCAAGGCATCCTTGAAGACCGCAGCCAACCGATAATAGTCGCGTTGCGGGATCGGATCGAATTTGTGCGTGTGGCACCGCGCACACTGGAGCGTCAAGCCGAGCACTGCCGAACCAAAGATTTGAATTTCGTCGGCGATCACTTCCAGTCGTTCCGGTACAAAGTTGGTAATGTTCGCGAAGGTTCGGTCGGGTGCTGTTCGCAGAAACCCTGTCGCCACGAGGTTGTCGTAGAGTTCTTGGGTGATCAACTCAGCGTTCTCGTATTCAGCCAGTTCATCACCGGCTATCTGCTCATGCAACAAGCGGTCGTAAGGCTTGTCAACGTTGAATGCCTGAACCACATAGTCTCGATATCGCCACATGTGTGGACGAACGCGGTCAGAATTTTCCCCGCCTTCGGAATCGGCATAGCCCACCGCGTCAAGCAAATATCGCCCCCACCGTTCACCGTAACGGGGCGAGGCGAGAAGTCTTTCGACCAACTTCTCATACGCCAGCGGATCCGCATCGGTGACAAACGCAACAATGTCTTCCGGCGACGGTGGCAAGCCGGTCAAGTCAAAGTACACACGCCGCACCAATGCCCAGCGATCGGCCTCCGGCGCGAGGTCCAACTGCTGGACTTCGAGTCTCTTGATGACAAATGCGTCGATTGCGTTTTGCATTCGGATTGACTGGTTGACTCGTGGCGGAGTTCTCGCACGTGGCGGCTGAAATGACCAAAACGCACGATCTTCGTCTGTAACAAGCGGGTCGTGTTGTGTCGTCGCGATATCCGCTGTCTGTGGAGATTCCGGCAAACCTTTGGCGATCCAGGTTTTTAACTTTGCGAGTTCTTCCATCTCCATTGGTTTGATGCTGACTCGGACGAGTTCCCGTCGAGGAGGCATCTCGATGGCTTCGATTCGCTTGATGATCAAGCTCTCTTCCGGCTTGCCCGGCACAACCGCTGGTCCTGACTTGCCACCCTTCAGCATTGCTGCCTTTGTTCGCAGATCCAGTCCAGCTTCTTTGCACCGGCCACCGTGACAGACTGCACAGCGCAGTAACATGAGCGGGACGATGTCGTGCTGGGTAATCTGTGTCCGACTGTCGTAAGCAACCACTTCGGAGGCAACTGTCGAACCTGACTCCCCAACTTGTGCGAGCGCAGCAAG
Source organism: Planctomycetaceae bacterium (assembly GCA_002726515.1). Lineage (GTDB taxonomy): Bacteria > Planctomycetota > Planctomycetia > Pirellulales > Pirellulaceae. The sequence continues at coordinate 1,566 of PBTE01000184.1, forward strand.
AAACATCAGAAGTGCAACACCGGCAGTGAATTTCACCGAGCAGTCAAACATGAAAGTTGTCATCCCACTATCGCATTACTTTGTAGCATGAAAATATTAACAGAGGAAAGGCTTAGCCCGGGGTGTTCCTCTGCCGGAGGCTCAGCAAGGTTGGAGTTGTCGAGTGATCAGTGATCCATACTTGTATCGAATAGTAGTCGTGTAATGCAGGCTTTGCGCTTGCATTTGCAGCGTGGCAAAACCCTCCTTAGTATCCACCCGGTCCTCATCGACCGCAACGGATGTGAAGAACTACTTTTGAAAAAAAAACACTGATGATTCGGTTTTTTTCTCGGTCGAGATGGAAACGTAGGAGGCGACTAGTGGATTGACTGTGCCCGGGGGAAATTGATTCGTCGACCAATGGATGAGAGGTCTGTTGAATACGGGTGCCTCCTGATTGACACCCACCGCACACGGTGGTCTAACGTCTATTCCAGGCACGCAGGGAACCTTGCGAAAAATTTTCACACATATTTGAAATGCACTAAGACCATGTCCATCAAAATTGTTATTTACGGACAAATTGGAGGGGAAGAAGAAACGATTCGGGCGATTCAATCTGTAGCACCGGACGCAACGGTCGTCAAAGCCACCCAGGAGACGCTCGCCGCGGACTTAGCCGATGCGGAGATTTTCTACGGGTTTCACACGCCGGAGGTGTTTCGCGATGCAAAGCGGTTGCGTTGGATTCAGGCGCAGGCGGCCGGGTTGGACCGCATGTTGGAAGCGGAACTCGTCGAACGGGGCTTGATCATCACCAATGCCAGCGGTGTGCACGCACCACAGGTTGCCGAAGCTGCCTGGGCGTTGACACTGGCGATCTCCCGGGGAATGCCGACCTACTTCCGGCAACAGCAAGAGCATGTCTGGAAGTGGACCACGTTGCAGGATCTTGATGGTGCCACTGCGGGAATCATCGGTCTGGGAGGCATCGGCCGGCGCTATGCCCGCATTGCTGCTGCGGTGGGGATGCGCGTGATTGCGGTGGACCTGCACGCAACGACCAAGCCGGAGGAGGTTGAGTCGCTGTGGCCGATGGAACGGATCGAATCGATGCTGGCTGCATCCGACGTGGTGTTGGTCTCCTGCCCCTACACACCCGAAACGCGGCGCTTGATCAATTCCGAAAGGCTGTGGCAGATGAAGTCAAGCGCGATCCTGGTCAACATCTCGCGGGGTGGTATTGTCGATGAACAGGCGCTTTGCGAAGTATTGCAAAACGGTCATCTTCGGGGTGCCGGTCTGGATGTTACGGAAACCGAGCCTTTGCCTGCTGACAGTCCTCTTTGGGACACCCCGCGATTAGTGATCACGCCGCACTGCGCCGGGATTTCGCCAGGCCGCAATCGTCGGTTGACGGAGTTCTTCTGCGAAAATCTACGGCGATATCTGGCCGGCGAATCACTCGCAAACGTTATTGATCAAAAAAGAGGATATCCTGTTCCTTCGGCCTGATGCTACCGCCTGCGTCTTGCTCTGTGGCGACTCTTGTGAAGACCAAGTCCGGCAAGGAAACGAGAATACCAGGCGGCCGCTGCCATGCATGGTTTGGGTTGCGACGCGCTCGCCGACCCGAACGAATTTCCAGATGTCACCGGCGCGTCCGCATGGGAAAAACGTGTTTTGTGAAACACGCTGGACTTTCTTAAAACAGCGGGACCGACTGCATGCATTTCGAAAATGACTTGACTTTACGGTCTTCACTGGATAACCTCAGCGAGGAAAATGTGTTATGTAGGATTTTTCGCTGCGGGTACCCTAATGCTTTCTATCTTGGGTCGGCCAGAAAAAAACTCGCCTTTTTGCGACGGACTTTCGAGGCGTAGTTTTCTGCAAATTGGAGGAGCGGCCATGGGTGGCCTGTGCCTGCCCCAGATACTCGAACTCGAGGCGCAGGCCAAAACTGGTGACCAACACAAGGCCATCATCAATATTTTTCTACCGGGTGGTCCGTCACACATTGATATGTGGGACTTGAAGCCAGAGGCCCCGGCTGAAATTCGTGGTGAATTTAAACCCATCAGCACTAATGTGGCCGGGATTCAGATCTGCGAATTGTTTCCCCGCATTGCGGCCATGATGGACAAGTTCACCATTGTCCGGTCGATCAGTGATTCAGAAGGCAGGCACGATTGCCATCAATGCATGACTGGTCGCAAGGTCTCCGACCCGGGACCTTCCGGAGGTTGGCCTGCTGCCGGATCCTGGGTCTCCCGAATGGCGGGGAACGTCAACGATGACGTGCCAGCCAGCTTGGCGCTGATGTATCCCACTGGATTTCGACATTGGGGCCAGGAGGGAACCGCGAGTTTTTTGGGGGGTACACACAATCCGTTCAACTTGGTGAACTCGGTACCTCGGGACCAACCGGACAATCTCGTGCTGAGAGGTGTGACACTGGAGCAGTTGCGGGATCGAGTCAGCTTGCGAAGTGCCCTGGATCGATTTCGTCGCGGTGCGGACACCGTCGAAAAATCGCGCAAACTTGATAGCTTTTCGGGCCAAGCGCTAGGTATCCTGACCAGTGTCAAACTGCTCGACGCATTGGATTTGTCGAAAGAAGATCCGCGCGTGCTGGAACGCTATGGTGAAAGCGATGTGAAATTTCAGCGGGACGGTGCGCCTAAAATGGTGGAGAATTTTTGCATCGCCCGGCGGCTCGTTGAAGCTGGTGCCCGTTATGTTTCGTTGAACTACAGTCGCTGGGATTGGCACGGAGGGGATGGCCTGAACTTCCCTCGTTCACGTCAGGAATTTCCACTGCTGGACCAGGGATTGTCGGCCCTGATCATGGACCTGCATGAACGGGGGTTGGACAAGGACGTATCAGTTGTGGCGTGGGGTGAATTTGGTCGCACACCGAAGATCAATACGATGAACAGTCGGGACCACTGGCCGCAAGCCAACGCCTGCCTGCTGGCCGGTGGCAGCATGCGCACAGGACAAGTGATTGGTCAGACGAACAAATTCGCTCAACACCCGGTAGAACGTCCTGTCAGGTTTCAAGAAATCTTTGCGACGCTTTACCACAACCTGGGTCTGGATCCTCATCGTGTACGTGTTATCGATCGTTTGGCAATCCCGCGTTACGCCGTGGACATGGATGTCGAGCCCATGCGGGAACTGATCTGACGGGAATGTGGTTCTCCTCAGTTTGGTTGTCCGGGAAAAAATGCCATATTCAGACAAGGGTGCGGGAACTCCGCTGTGACTTGAAATTGAGATTCCGAGTTGGTCTCTGTCGTTGGCTCCGCAGCACGCACACCATTTTTTAGTAGAACGATCGCTGGGACCATCATGAGCGGGGCTTGTGCCCGCTGCGGATAACGGGCCTTCGAAAAGGAAAATAACATGAGCCGATCAAGTCAAGAAAAACTCATGGGGGTTGTCACATCGTTACCCACGTTTTGTGATGACAATTACAATTTGCTGTTGGATCGTCAACGCAAACATATTCGCTGGGTGATCGATCACGGCTTGAAAGAAGGTTCAGCCGTGCTGATGGCATCCGGCGGCCTGGGCGAGGGGTATTTTCTTAACGATGATGAGTTCAAACAGATCGTTGATGTGTTGGCCGACGAAACGCGGGGTGAAGTTCCCACGATGGTCGGCGTATTCGAACTGAGTGCTCGAAAAGCAGTTGAGAAGGCCAGTTATGCGGCCCAGGCCGGCATTGATTTTATTCAACTCTCGCCGCCCCATTACATGGTGCCGTCCGAAGAAGACGTTTTCGGCCATTTTCGATACGTGAACGATCATGCCGACATTGGCATCATGGCCTACAACATACCCTGGGCGATGCCAAATCCTGGGTTTGATTTGACAGCGCAACTTCTCAGCCAATTTACCGAACTGGAGAACGTGGTTGGGGTCAAATGGTCGTCGCACAACATGCAGCATTACCTGGGAATGTTGCGGCTGTTTGGGGACTGTTTCAATTTCATCGACAACAGGCAGACCTTTTCACTCGGGGCGCGCTTGGGAATGAAGGGTTACATTTCGCACTGGGGTAACGCCGCACCCAAGTTGGCTTTGCGCTGGTGGGAGTTGCTCAAAAACGGGAAGTACGATGAATTTGACCAGGAATTTTTGAAAATGAAGTTCGATCCGTATATCAAAGTTGTGGCTCCGGAGCAACAGAAGTGGGTTGGAATGGGAGAAGGACCCACCGCGCGGTTGTCACTGAAGCTTCTCGGGTTGGATTCCGGTCCACCGTTTCCGTCACAGGCCATGGTCTCTGATGAATACATTGAGAACGCGCGACGAGCCGTGGAGGCGAGCGGCGTTTTGGAACACGTGGAGTGGGACCAGTCCCTCCTGGAGTAAGCAAGGCATCCAGTGGCGGAACAATAGACCGGCCCGCGGGGCTCGTATCGATCTTCCTTTCGGATTACTTTCTATTTCCGCCGCATTGCCAACTCCAGCAGGTCGCCAATCTGTTCCCTCGCCGAGAGAAGATCAGCCGGACGCCGGGTAAACTGACACCGGCTCGTAATGATTTCGCCTCCCGGGTTCAGATACTTCCTGGCCTCAGCCACTTGTACCTCGCCGAGTATCTTTTCGGCTCCATCTTTGAGCACCTGGTCCAACATCCAGAAATACTCATAATCTTCGATGCCATCCCTGATGTTCTCCCAGCGGATCGTATCTACCGGACCGTCAGCGCCGGGATAAATTAAACATCCTTCCCCGTTGATCGTGCGCCAGTTTTGCGCGATTTCCCACGGCGCACCGGGTTTGCCCCAGAAATTGGGTGACCAATAGAGCAAACCGTCCACACCGTACTTCCATGCCATCCAGAACAACAGCCGTGGTTCAATTCCATGTTTGTCGACGTAAAGGTTTGGATAGGGCGGAAAAGGCGTATCGCAAATGTGCCAGAAGACGCTTTCCCCCCTCGTTTTGGCGAGACGGCATTCTCTTTCATCAAAGCGACCGATCAACGGGCACCAGATGTCGACGTAGCCTTGTAGATCAGGATAAGGCGGGGGCCCTTTCAGAACGCGTTTGATTCCCGGTGCACCTTGGGCCACTAAGGAGTGCAAGCGTCTGACCGCCGGATATTCCAATACGGTGGGTTCATTTAAAAGTTCCCAATAGGCGAGTTCCTCCCATCCATGTTGCCGCAAATAGGCTTCATAATCAGCCGCGATTGACGGGAGCACTTCGCCAAATTTCTTTTCAAATACCGAGCCCAGTGTCATGGTGATAGACTTCTGGGACTCGGCATCCCAGACGCCGATGCTTTTTCGTTGCTCCCAGGCTGCACCGTCAATACATAACGAATTCATGCCCCTGTCGAGACAGAAGTGAATATCGGAGGTCATGGTGTCTGGAAATTCGCATCCAACGGACCCGTTTTCCCTCAACACGTATCGAGCCCGACAGAGGTCCATCGGGTTGACATGATGATCGAGAAGGTTTTCGAGATACGCTTTCTGTTTCTCTTCCGGGAATTCTCCCTGAAGATGGGTTCCCATCTTGAACTTCACGCGCGGTGGTATGCTGAAGTCCCAGACTTTGACATGCAGCTCCAGGGTATACGCTGCCGCATTCGACGGATTGACCTGTATCTGACCAACATAGGCGCCACTCGCGGCGTCATGGGGGACAGAAACCTGAACCCAGATGGACTGGACGCGGTGGGATGGGACATCAAACGGTCCCTGGATTTCAACAAGCGGATCGGGCCACCACCCGACATGCTCGGTGTGGTAGTTTGGTTCCTGTGTTCGCACGTATTCCACTCGCCGACAGTCGATGTTGTTCTTGCTAATGACATCCGGTTTGTTCTTGTGCCGCAGATCACTCACCTTCAGAGAAATACCCTGGAGGGGATGGTCCCAGGTGATAATGGCAAACTGGTATGGCTCCTTTTCGTTTTTGCACAAGGCAAACCGAAGCCGGGTGTCAATGGTCCCGTCGAAGGTGGTTGGCCCAACTTTGGTCATGCTGCTTGCCGTACCGATGCCATACCGCCTTTCCCGGCCGTACTGGTCGCGGCAGCGGTTTTTGAGAATCTCGAATTCCGCGAATGGCTCTTCGTCGTCGACTACCGGTTCAGGCAAATCAAAAGTGCCAACGATGAAATCAGGAATATTTTCGTTGCTGTAGGGAAAGGCGACGTATTTTGTTCCGAATTCCGGGTCATGAAAATGCGTGCCCATTGGGGTCGGGTCGCTCAGGGTGTTCGGAGTCACGAGCAAACCGACGTCATCAATCCTGGCGGGAGATAAAAAACCGAGTTGCAGCTTGTACTTTCCGGGTAGCAGATGGGAATAAACCGGAAACGTCACCGGGCCGACTTGCACGACCGCTCCGGGCTTCCAGACGTGAGTTGGTTTCAGCGGGTGGTGACAGAATCTGGCCACCGGCTTGTTGTCGTTGTCCAGAATGTTCAGGAACAAGGGCGCATCTCGCTCGATCACATCCAGTGGGATAAAATTGGCCGTTAAGGTGACCTTTCGGTCGATCGTGGTGGGGGGGCTGATCTTTAACGCCTGCAATGTGATTTGTGGTGTTTCCAGGGACACGACCATTTCCTGCGAGGACGGCGAGTGTTCTGGATGTTGCTGGGCGAACGATGCGTGGCCTGGAGCGAACGCCATGGCGAGCACGAACGCCAGCAGGGCAGGTTGTGGCAAGTGATTCGAGAAAGGAAGTGGGACAACAAACATGAGAATCATGAAAAGCATTGGCGTGTCTTGATTGCGTGGCAACGCACGTATTCAGCAGAGTGACGCAAAGTTTGTGTTGAATGAGGTCCAGAGATCAGTTTGTGATTTTATTTCTACCGACAGGAGGTGGTATGGGATCGCGTCTCCACCAACGTCAATTTTACTGTTATACTCAATGCCAGCCGGTACGATGTTACCGGAGAACCGCTTGCTGGTTCCAGCCGCCGGCGATTGTTTCTGCCCGGCAGGAATCCGGAAGCTCATAGTTCCCGGGAAATCGCTACACCTTTATGGTAATCCATAACGAAAACGTAAACATCCCAAACGTGAACTAGTTTATCCTTGCTCAACACGGCATGAACGCCGAGCCAACAGAAAGTAGCAAAGGTCAAATGAACATCCGTTTCTTGAATATCACCTTGTTAGCGTTTGCAGTCTTGGCCAATCCATGTGCTTTTTCCAGCCAACTTCTTTACGTGTCATCCAGTGGGGAAAATACAATCCTTGCATACGCAGTGAATCAGGAAACGGGGGAACTGGCTCTGAAGTTCAAAACCGGCCTGTCCTCCAGTCCTGGATTCATCACCTTTTCCCCGGACGGGAGATTGATGTATGTCGGAACTCATGAAGATGGCGCAGCCGGCGTTGCCACGTTACAACGGAATGATGACGGCTCGTTATCTTTAGAGGGCCAGGCTCAGGCTACGAGCAGTTGTACATATATGTCTACGGACAAGGCCGGCCAATTTCTCCTGGCATGTCATTATTCAGCCGGGGAGATAAGCATCTACCGCATTGTTGACGGCATTTGTACGAGTGAAATGACGGAACACAAGAAAACAGAACATACGGCTCATTGTATCGAGTTGGATCCCTCGGGCCGCTTTGTCTTTGTCCCGCACACCTCACCGAACAAGGTCTATCAGTTCCGTTTCAATGCCCAAGATGGAACGCTGACACCCAATGATCCCCCCTTTGTAGAAGGGCCCGACAAGAATCACAGGTACCACGAACCCCGCCACTATGTGCATCACCCGGTTTTGGATATGGCTTATACCTCGAGCGAATTTGGCGGAGGAATCACCGCATGGAAGTTTGATCCCGTTACAGGCACGCTGAAACGTTTGAAGACCTTGTCGACATTACGACCGCAATCCGTCGGAAAATTTTATGCCGCGGACATTTGGATGACCCCGAATGGCCGTTTTGCCTACGTCTCCAACCGCGATCAAACCCCCCGTGAACCCGGTGACCCTAAACAAGACAGCCTGGCGGGTTTCTCTCTGGATTCCAAAACTGGTGAGATGACGGCCGTTGGCTCTTTTCCCGCACCGAACGAACCGTATGCGTTTTGCATTGATCGTTCAGGTCGATTTGTCTATTCGGCGGGGACTTCTACGTCGACGCTGTTTGCATATCGCATCGATCAGCAAACCGGGCGTCTTACGCACTTTGCCACCTACCCCACTGGTAAAGGTACAGTGTCGCTGATCTGTGGTGACACGAAAGAATGATTTCGAGTGGGATGGGCGACAAGATTTTGTAGCGAACGCCCACATCTTCCTTGCTTGGGGGCGGTCAAGAGGAACAGGTGTCTACGCCAGATTGCATTCAATCTGAAATCTATCCATGGTCGGGTTTCCGTGGAGGAGAGATGCCTCTTGTCCGGTTCTCTGGTCGGCTTCCAGGATTGACTGCGCGACTGTGTTGAACTCAACGGTCGGCCAGGTACAAAATACAACGCGGTAGTTGGTGGCGATTACCGCACGTCCATCGTCACTGTGCCGGGAGACCCGGACTGATCGTCGTTCGGGTGTCGTCGTCACGTTAATTCGTGACAGGTGAGGGGCGTTTCCCGGCTGAAAATCAAATACCGGAGTCACGTCAACACTCCACGAAACTTGGACGCACCCCGCCGTGAGGGGGTGCGTTGCAGACCAAGATACTGGTACGCGATTACCAGTTGATCAGTCCAGGTTTTTGTTTTTCCCACCCTGCGTCCGAAGGAAAGACGGTTTTCATCACGATTTTCTCGATCTCACCGTCAAAAAACTGGTTGACGATGCCCTTCCATTTAAGGAAATGAGGCGTTTCGAGATGAGCCTGAAATGCTTCTTCATCGCGGTAGACTTCGTGCAGATAAAATCGCGATGAAATTTCTACGTCCTGGTGGATGTCGAAGCGAAAACATCCGGGTTCATCGCGAGTCGAACCTTCGGAGTCTCCCAGACTGGCCACTTTGAATTCGTCAATATGCTCCGGTTTCACGTTGATTGTGACAAAAATAGAAAACATGGATTCTCCTTGACGCTAGTTAAACGATTCGTTCGTTACGAATCCGGCTACGGCTGTCTCAAGGCGGTGTTCATTCGGCGGAAGTAGCGTTGTAACACGGTTGCGGTGAGATTAATATGCCTCTCAGTACACGTTCTACTTGAATTTGCACGGTTCCGGCAATTTGTGTCCAAATTGCACGCGCTGTGCTGGTTTTGGAAAACTCGGGCGGTTGAAACATGACGCTTATCGGAAAGACGGCTTTGATCACCGGGGGTGGTACGGGTATTGGTGCCGCTTCCGCGTTGGCGTTAGCCGGTGCAGGGTGCCGCGTGGCAATCAGCGGGCGGCGCGAAGAGAAACTGGACGAGATCGTGTCCTCGTTTTGCGGGGAGTCTCCTTTGCTGACCCACTGCGTCGACGTCGCCGACCGCGATAGTGTTGCGGCACTGTTTGACTGGGCAGCGGGTGAACTGGGGAAAATTGATGTCCTTATCAATAGTGCGGGTGTCAATGTGAAGAATCGATCCATGGGCGAGGTCTCTCCGGAAGACTGGGACTACCTGCTCGACGTGAATGTCACTGGCGTTTACAACTGCATGAGAGCCGTTTTACCGGGGATGCGGGAACGGTGTGACGGGTTGATTATTAACATATCATCGCTGGCTGGAATCCGCGCCAGTCTGTTAGGTGGAGTTGGCTATACCGCTTCGAAATTCGGCATGTCAGCGTTAGGTTTGACGGTGGCACTGGAGGAAAAAGACCATGGCATTCGGGTGACCAACATTTATCCGGGCGAGGTGGAAACACCAATTCTAGATCACCGTCCGGCACCGGTTTCCGTAGAACACCGGGCCAGAATATTGCAGCCGGAAGACGTCGCGGCGGCTGTGCTGATGGTAGCCAACCTTCCACCCCGAGCACATGTCCCTGAACTGACGATCAAACCGACTACGCAGGCGTTCCACTAGCAATGTGAGAAGCAAGAATCCTGGTGTTTACAGGCGACTCCGGCCACGACCACAAAAGACAAGTTTTGCGTGATGAGCTGTTGATGGGTTGTGATCCATTGAGGGGGGAATCGGGAAATGGAACACCGAGAGTAATAGCCGATTTGGACCACCGCCGCATGATTTTTGTAGCACCTTCCAACGCAACCCTTCGCTGCGGTGGCAATCGTTTTGCGAAGTGGCGGACGTCAACAAAGAGGTAGATAGCAGATGACTGAGCTGCGAGTTGGCTTCATTGGCACGGGTGATATCACCGATCTGCACTACCCGGCATATCACGACAACCCCAAGGCAGCCCTGACTGCTATTTGTGATGTCGACGAAGCCCGTCTCCACCAGCGAGCGGCCGAGTGGGGCGTGGAAAAGACCTACACCGACTACCGGAAACTGCTGGCTGATCCTGACGTGGACGCGGTGGAAATCATCACTCCCCACCACCTGCATTGTGAAATCGGTCTTGCCGCCCTGGAGGCTGGGAAGCATGTTTCCATGCAGAAGCCGATCGCGGTCACCGCCGCTGAGTGCGACCTGCTTATCGAGGCGGCAAACCGCTCGGATCAGTTGTTTCGGGTCTTCGAGAATTTTCGCTACTATCCGCCGATGGTGAAAGCCAAAGAATTACTCGAGGCGGGTGAAATCGGTGAACCCCTCTCCATCCGTGTCAAATGTGTGCAAGGAGTTGGAGGGGGAGATTACGAAATTCCGTATCGCCGCTGGGCATGGCGTTTCGATCCTGCGCAAAGCGGTGGTGGTCGGGTGATCTTCGACTACGGATACCATGTCTTCTCGATCATCATTTGGTTGATGGGGGATATTGAAAAGGTGTATTCCTGGATCACCAATCGTGAAATCCAACACGGTTGGATCCTGGACAGTCCGGCTGTTGCCATCTGGAAATACAAAGGGGCGGAAAAGTACGGCTCGTACGAAGCGGTTACCTCGGATGCCATGCTGGTGCAAACGCAATACGGGCGACCAGAGGACGAGTGGGTTGAGTTGACGGGTTCCCGCGGTTTTATCTGGGTGACCCGGTGTACCTCGAATTTGCTCGACAGGCCGCCGGTGATCATGTACCGCGACGGGGTCACCACGGAGTTTTCCGACATGGAGTCGTCGATGGGCGCCAGTTTTGAAATTGGCATCAACGATTTTTTCGACGGAATCCTGTCAGGAAGGCAACCACAGTTGACCGCCGAGGAGGGCAAAGCCGTATTCCAATTTTGCCGGGCGATTCAACTCTCGGCGAAGGAAGGCCGTGAAGTCCGTCCCGAAGAAATCAAGTAAATTGCGCTGACGCCAAGGCTTCCGTCAGAGTTGCACAGAACATTCATGCCATGTTTTGTGGCATTTGGAAGTCCCTCCCTTGCCCGATGCGTGCCGGGAACGCACAATCAGGGACATCGTGGAGCGAGCCAGATCGACCCCGGGGACATCAAGATGAGTTCAAGAATCCTTCGCAGAGAAATGTTAGCATCCACTGCAGGGCTTGGTGCCACGCTCCTGGCAGGGACGCGCGCGTCCCAGGCCGCGACGTCACGGCGCGATCTGGCCCAACCTCGCTGGGTAAGAAAGGTCTATTCCAATGGCCGTGGCTGGCACGTTGGGAACATGGTGAAGTGGAAAGGAACCTACTACATCTGTTTCGTGGATGGTACGGGTCACGGTAGCGAGGACTCGCGGATCAGGGTAAGTTCGTCAACCGACCTGAAGAATTGGACTTCCCAGATTGTGACTGGCAGGACACACATCGACCCGCAGTTGCTCCCTGTCGGGGACAAACTTTTCGTCTACGCAGTGAAAATTGACGTGCAGAAGAAAACCGATTCCGGCTCACCGTCATGGGAAGTGATGGCGTCGACCACGGATGGGAAAAACTGGTCAGAGCCGAAGCGGTGCTTCCTGATGAATAACGATTTCTGGCACCCCGTGGAGCACCACGGACGTTACTACATCACCTGTGACAATGCGGGCCATGTCCCTTCGGGGAGCAATTGCAAGGTCGACCTTTTGACATCGATGGACGGCGAACGGTGGACCTGGGTGTCCGAGATCATCCACGGATCCGACCAGCCCGGTGACGAGAAGACACCATCGGAACATTGGCCGTATTTCGATGAAATAAACAAGGTCTACTTCGGGACGCGAAGGCCGAGTGAGACGGCACTCTGCTTCCTCGATGACGGTCGTCTATTGGCGATCACGCGGGCCATCGGGTACATGGCGTGTATTTCGATCGCGGATCCACCCTATACAGACTGGAACCAGTATCCTCGTCGCCTCTCTCACACATCACGTTGTTACGGCGCGGCAATTCAGAGGGTCGGCAAACATATCGTGGTGACCGGCCGATACCAGGCGGACCAGAATCCCGACGGCTCACTGGGTATCAAGGGCGCTGCGACGGGTGTCTTTTTGTACAAGGACGGAGACATCAAGCTGCATGCTTTGTTGCCCAGCGGATTCGACACGGGTTATGCCGGTATCCTTCCCTACACGGAGAACGAGGCCCTCATTGCTTATTATTCAAGCCATGAACATTCCCCGAGTCCGGGTTCCAACGTCTACCTGGCTTCAGTTCCTCTGGCTTGACGAGTTGTTTGCAGCAACTGCGATGTAAGACCATGGGCGATAGCGTTTTTTGTTGGACACGATCATCAACTGCAAGCGTGACGGTGGTCTTGAAGTGCCAGCGAATGAACGCCCGTCTCTGGGAGCGATCCCAGAGAACGGTCGCAAGAACCTCTTTCGGAGAGTCACCATCCGTAGCGGCTTGCCGGGGTCTTGGAACTGGCAGGCAAGGTTGGAGCGGGACGGACGACTGACCGCAACGGGCGGCCATCTCCCCGCATGCTAATCGACCGCGATTCGCAGCCAGCGGATGTTGTGGACGCAATCCTCGCGACACCAGAAGACGACCATTACATTGCCATCGGGCAGGCGGTGCGGCTGGGGAAAGCCGAACTGCAACGCGCTCAGTTCGTCTGCCGAGGCGCGCTCACCGAACATTTTCGAAGAGGCTCCCTGCCAGAGTGGCATCTCTTCCAGGTTCACCCACTTGTCGCCTTCCATGCGGACGAGGCCGGCCCACAAGCCCGGTTTGTCGAAGCGGCGATAGATGACCAGGATCCGATCTTCACCAAGGCTCAACATCTTGCTCGTTTCGCCGTTGAGGCCTGTGGACCGGGCCGGGCCGAACGTCTGACCGTCTGCGGAAATGGCATAGGGCAGCGGGTGGCTCTTTCCAGATTCGAATTCAAATGCCCAGCTTGCCGCCAGCAGGCGACCATCCGGCAATTGGATGACACTCACTTCAAAGTGGGCGCACCCTCGGTCGTAGCTGTCCAGTAAGTCGAGGTGTCCGTTCCAAGTCTGTCCTTTGTCTTCCGAGACCAATGCGACTGCCTTGACGCCGTCAGGCGCGGTGCCGTCCCAATTGCGGAAAATCGAGGCAGGTAACAACCAGCGACCATCGGCCAGTTCTATCACGGCATGGCATATTTCGAGCGGGTTTCTCAGTGGCGACTGAACCACCGTGGGGCCCTGCCACGTCCGTCCTTGATCCTTGCTGCGCAGTAGGATCAATTCCGAGGGCAAACTGCCAAACGTTTCGCGGTTGAAGACATCCTCGTCAGCATGTTCCAGATAACGGCGCGAACCCATGGCGACGATCGTCCCGTCTCGCATCGGGGCCAGACGAACCGAGTGACGTTGAAGGCGGTCGTTGGCGTCAGGAAAGACCCGGCCGGGCGGAGTCCACGTGTGTCCACTGTCCGAGGAACGTGACAGGTAAGTACGATAGTCAACGCTTTCCACCGCTTCCCCGAGATCGAAAGCAGACAGCAGTTGGCCGTCGTCCAGAACGACCAAGGTTGGATGCCAGGCGTGGATGGAACGTCGATGTGGATTGGGGTTTCGATAAACCAGACCCGTTTCGAGAAGTTTGATCATGGATTCGCATTCAGAGATGTGGAGAAAGGACCCGGTATCGAGTCGCAACTGACAAGTGTCAAGATGAACCGTTCGGATGGTGTTGGAAACATGGAACACTGCAGTCCTGTGACCTGCGTGCAGGCAACAACTTGAAATCAGAACGGAATTCTGATCGTGGTGCGAGGACTATTCGGGTTCGCCACCGGCGCGGTCTCCGAGTCCCGCGAAAATTTGCTGTTCAATCGAGTAGGCGATGAAACGCACCGAACCATCACCCATGCACCCGTTCATCCCGCCCGTGTGGGCCGAACCAAAACAGTAGCCTAAAGGCGTTTCATCCAATTCATGTGCTCCCGGGGGAATGATCTGATTTTCCGGCATCCCGAGCGAAACATGAACCGGTGTTGTATCGCTATCTGCCTGCAGCGGAAACGCGGTTGAACGGACAATATCGGTATCCCAGCCATCGGTCCAACCTCGATCGTCGTGCCACTCCCCTCCCTGATAGCCATCTCCACGTCCATGAGCAGGGCCGCTTTCAATTTTTGTTCCAACTCGCTTTTCGCCTAGCATCAACGTATTACTTGTGCCGTCCAAAATGCTGCGTGGTTTGGCCGAGGGGATGGTACCCTCGATATGCTCTTCGCCATTCCACGAACCCCGCACGATGATGCCCCCCCAGAACGTTTTCGGATTGGTGCCTCCGTCACGTCCGTTGTGAGGAAACTGGGGCGGATCGGCATCCCATTTCTGCCAGAATGTGTCTACCAAGTGGGGGTAGGCGAAGCGTTTATGGCCGAAAAGTGGGTTCGTGGTCAGGTAACCCGGCGTGGCGCTCGCGTAGTCATTCAAATATCGCGTTTCCGGGCCTGGTGCTCTCGTTATATCGCGTCGCGAGGGGCAAAAATATATCTCCACCGGTTCACGCTCAGGCCGCTCGTACCTGTAATAGAGATTTCCCAGCTCGTGATAAGGCAGGATTTGAAACATCCAGCCGACTTTCTGTTTGTTAGGTGTGGCCGGCTTACCGTTTTCTAGTCGGTACTCGGTCCACGAACCCCACCCACCCGTCGGAAAACTACCGTGAGCGCTGACCAGGTTGTGTATGGCCAATCCCATCTGTTTCATGTTGTTGGCGCATTGAGCTTTGCGCGTTGCTTCACGTGCCATCATCACAGCCGGCAGGAACAACGCAATCACGATGCCAATGATCACGATCACGACTAACGATTCGACGAGGGTGAAACCAGCAAAGGGTTTGCGGTGCGTGATCATTTTTGATGTTCTCATTTCAGGATCGTCACAGGAGTCACGGCGACAGGCCGTGGTCCAGCGGGATCAACTGACGGAGCCTCTCTTCATTCACTTCGGCGACCGTCGTCATGGAAGAAACGACCCAACGACCTGTTTCTGTACCTATCCGTTCATAAGCCAGCATTTCGGGAATTTTGTCGCCGCCATTACCATAGATGACGATATAGGGTTGCCCGTCGCGGGGAGAGATAAAGAAATCCTCGACTTTGGTGATGGTTCCCGGATCGTACTGCTCGAATCCCTGACCTTGGATGAACCTCTTAAGCTCCGCCTCGTTTCCAGGTGGGTACCCTTCGTTCTCGGTGGCATACTGGCGATACAAAATGGCCAGTGCTTTGAGGTTCGAACTTCTGCGGGACATTTCCTCCTCAGCCTGCTGTGGGCCACATCCTGCAAGGAAGCTGCCAAACCACAACACACTCACAAAAAATCCGATCTCTGTGTTGTGACGGAACAATGTTTGACTCACGATGTCCGAGCCGCTTTCGACCGATCTGGTCGATCAAGAATGTACAGGGACCGCACCGCTAGACCGTATTTTAGCATGGAAACTCTGGTCATACCACTGCCTTTGAACGTAGCAGTTCATCAGATCGAGTCGGAGGAAATGTCCACTTTGCAAGAGGGCGGAAAAGGCTGGCAAACTGCAGTTCGTTTTGTTTCCCAGGTCAAAAGAATCAGTGTTGGAGGTCGACAACGATTGGGTGAGGTGACACGTAGAACGGTCTCTCTTGGATCGCGGGCTATCGGACCTGGACTGGTGGGGTTTCCAACCCGGTTCCCGTACTTTGAGGATTCCGATTTGGTTGACACTTTTAGAATCTTGGGCTACAAAGTTTCGTGACGTACCTGGATCCCTCACAAAGATCCAGTTTTCA
>PBTE01000185.1 GCA_002726515.1 Planctomycetaceae bacterium
AAATTTCGTACTACAAGACGCATCGCTGGCACCATCGCCAGAGACCTTGGCTGCGACCAACCTTGTAGGACCAGGTTCAAGAACAGGGTGTTCATGGCGGCTGGAGAAGGAATTCCTAGAGGATTTTTTTACGAAGTGAGTTTTCGTGATTGCTGAGTCTGATTCTACTTCCGCCAGGGCGTCCTTACCACACTCAGGGTGCGACAAATCTGGTACGAAGTGGGATCAGGGGTACTTTTCTGCAGCGTGGTGGGCCTGGGAAGTGTGTAAAGCTGGCGGAACAGGTGTCAGCTTGGACCTTGGACACAGTGCGGGAAACTTGCATGACGAAGGTGCGGGGCCGGAGATTGTTTCAGGAACCATCTTCCGGCGACATCGCCCTTGCCACACTTCTTCACAAATATGTTGTCTGGTTGCGAACCATGGATTGACTCGTTTTGACGTTGGGTCAGACTATAACCGAACTGCGGTATGATCCGGAAAAGACTGAAAGCCGATCCGCTGGACTACAAAACCATCAAGTGCTACCTGTTCGGAGCTTTGGGATGACTTTCAAAAGGTGTCTACGTGTTACAGTCTATGCCTGCTGCTTCGGAACAACCCTGGGTATCTGTGGCTGTCAGGACAGCGATTCACTTTCATGGAAGAAGTTTCTGTCCACCCGGGCCGACCGGAATGTTTCAGAAAGCGTTGCATCGTCTGCGGAGATGCAGTCCGATGCAACCGCGGAGCGGGAGTCTCTCCGGGAAAACATTCCCGCTAACGCGAATTCTGGGCCAGGGAATGTAACCATCGACCACTCAACTTCGCCAGCGCAAGGCAGTTCACAGAACCGTCCTGTCTCCGATGGTCCGGGAGTTCAGCGGCACAACCGTTCCCCGGACGAATCCTTGTCAGCGACGGATGATGCGCCCAGCACCCGCGTATCGTCGGACATTCCATCTGGTGCGGCCGCGACAAAGCTGAGCATTCAACTGTTCACGGCTGTGGCTTTGGCTCAAACCTTGCCGACGGGAACGGCGATGGGGTTCAGTGTGGAGTATCGGATTTCCAGCGGATCTCCGAACCCCGCGGCACAGTATGCCTGGAGGATTCAGCGGTCCGACGGCGAACAGATGATGTTTGTGATTACGCAGTTGAAGTCCAGTGGTCAGTTGCAAACATTCGTCAGTGGCTGGCGAGCCCGGCAGGGGCCGTTCAACTCGCAAATTGTAGAAGTGCTTCCTGGCACCTCGCCGCATCCTGTTTCAAGATCCGTTTCACATCGATGAGCCGGGTTTGTCTTTGGACACCGGGGTTGCGGTGCCAGGGTGTGTTTTTTTCCGCTGGGCACAGCGGGAACAACCTCTGACCTGCGGTCAGCAAAATCGCTGGGGACGAAACGGCCGGGGGTCGACGCAGGGAGTGTCCCCGCCGATCAGGTCGGCGACGAGGTGTCCAGTTGCCGTCGCCAGGGTGAGTCCCAGCATGGCGTGGCCTGCCGCCAGGGTGAGGTTTTCCCAGCGGTGATGCCGCCCGATGATCGGCAAGCCGTCCGGTGTGCACGGCCGCAGTCCGCGCCAGATCTCGACAACCCTTGGTTCTTCGGGAATGTTGAAGAACTGCCGTGCTCCGTGGACGATGGCCCGAACCCGTCGTTCGGTGATGGATTCGTCGAGACCGCCGAACTCCATCGTGCCTGCCAGACGCACGCTGTTCTCACGTGGTGTGACCCCGACTTTAACTTCGTTAAGCAGCACGGGAACCTTCGGGAGAGGGTCGAAGGTTTCGATGGTCACCCCGTACCCTTTACCGGCCTGGATGGGGACGTTCAGTCCCAGTGGTCGGGCCAGCTGTGGCGACCAGGACCCGCCGGCAAGGACGAACTGGCCTGCCCGGAATGTTCCCCGAGTTGTCCGGACGGCGTCGATGCGCCGGTTGCTGAGTTCCCAGTCAATCAGTTCGGTTTTCGGTTCTACGCGTGCCCCTTGTTCTTCTGCCAGTCGCAGGAGAGTCTGCACGACGGACAGCGGCTCGGCGTGAGCGTCACCTTCGAAGTAAGTGCCACCGATGACGGAGGTGGTGATCGCAGGTTCGATTTCCAGAACCTCGTGTTTGTCCAGGAGCCTGCCCTCGACACCGTAGGGGCGCAGGGTTTCCATTTCGAACACGGCATGGTCCAGACCTTTTGTCGTCCGACAGGGATAGAGACCACCGTACTTCTTCAAGTGCATCTGGTCGGTGACGGACTCTCCGATTTCGTCGTAAAGCGCGCGGCCCCGCAGGGATAATGTCGTGAGCGTATCGACTGCGTGGTGCATTTGTTTCTGTGTGCTACAGCGGGCGAAACGCAGCAGCCAGCGGACCATCTGCCAACTCCAGCGAGGTTTGATGTAAAACGGGCCGGTGGGGTCAAAAAGCCATCGAAATCCTTGAAAAATGGCGCCGGGCATCGGAAGCGGAAATGAGTGGCTGGGGACGATCAAGCCACCGTTTCCATACGAGCAGCCGTGCCCGACCTCGCCCTTGTCAATCACCGTGACCTTTGCCCCGCGGCCCGTCAGGTAGTAGGCGCAAGCGGCACCGACAACTCCTCCACCTACGATCAGAATGTCATCTCTGGTTTGCATGTATGGTTTACCCTTTTCGTTCGGCGTGGACGTGGCGGTCGTGGTCACGTATTGTACACGGACACGAACACGTTGTTGAGAGCTTCCCATATGTCGAAACAACCTTTGGGAGAACCACTGGCCCAGTTTGGCGGTGCCTCCGAGGACTTTACGACACGCCCGGTCATTGCCGGCCGCAGGGGGGTGGTTGCGTCCGGGCATTATCTCGCCAGCGAAGTCGGCATGCACATCCTGCGTGGCGGCGGCAATGCTGTTGACGCAGGTGTGGCCATGGGCTTTTGCCTGGCGGCTCTTGAACCGCATCTGAACGGGATTGCCGGTGAATCGCCCATCCTCATTCACCACGCTGCATCGAAACGAGTGGTCGCGATCAACGGTCAGGGTGTGGCTCCCCGGGCTGCCACGATCGACTGGTTTTCAGAGCGGGGATACGGGTTGATACCCGGAGACGGGTTGATCGCGGCGACGGTGCCAAGTCAGCCGGACAACTGGATCACCGCCCTTGAACAGTTTGGTACGGTGTCGCTGGAGACTGTGTTGTCGCCGGCGCTCGACTTGGCGCGTAACGGGTTTCCGATGTATCACGGACTGCGGACGGCGATCGACAGGTGTCGAGAGCGATTTGAGGCCGAGTGGCCCGACTCGGCCGCGATTTACCTGCCCGGAGGTCGCGTACCCCAGTGGGGAGAGAATTTTGTCAATCGCGCCTGGGCGGACAACATGGAATTGCTGGTACGGGCTGAACGATCGCACCTGGGGCAAGGTCGTTCGAGGGCACTTGCTGCTGCGCGTGACGTATTTTATCGCGGGCACATCGCCGAACGGATCGCCGAGTTTTGCGATCGGACCACGGTGCGCGACGCGACGGGGCGTGAATACGGCGGACTACTGAGGTACGATGATCTGGCGGCGTTTCACTGCGAGGTCGAAGAGCCCGTCAGCGTCGACTACCGCGGGCTTGATGTCTGGAAGTGCGGGCCCTGGACGCAGGGCCCCGTGTTTCTGCAGATGCTGCGGTTATTGGAAGGGTTTGACCTCAGTGGACTGGGTCATAATTCACCCGACTACATCCACACCTGGATCGAGTGTGCCAAGCTGGCATTTGCCGACCGCGAGTTCTACTACGGCGATCCGGCATTTGCAAATGTGCCACTGGACCTGCTTTTGTCGCGCGCCTACGCCCGACAGAGGCGGCAACTGGTTGACCCCTCCAGAAGTTCGTTGGAGCTTCGTCCCGGTGATCAGGCTCCGCGGCCACTGAAACTCGTTCTGGGAGATGAACGCTCCTACAGCGGCGATACGACACACGTTTGCGCCATTGATTCACAGGGCAACATGATCGCGGCGACTCCCAGTGGCTCCTGGATTCCCAGCAATCCGGTCATTCCCGAACTCGGATTTCCGCTTGGAACAAGGGCACAGATGTTCTCACTCGACCCGGAGCATCCCAATGCGCTTGCACCGGGAAAACGACCCAGAACCTCCCTGACCCCGTCCCTGGTGACCAGAGAGGGTCAGCCGTTCATGGTCTTCGGCACACCGGGTGGTGACCAGCAGGATCAGTGGACGTTGCAGTTTTTTCTGAATCTCGTGGACTTCGGCATGGATGTGCAGCAGGCGTTGGACGCGCCGACTTTTCACAGCCAACATTTTCCCAGCAGTTTCTACCCTCGCGCACAGTACCCCGGTCGGATTGTCATGGAGCGGACGATCCCCGGCTCTGTCCGTGATGCGTTGGCGCGCCGCGGACATGATGTCGAGGTAGGCCCGGCCTGGTCGCATGGCCGTGTTCTAGGTGTTCGCATCGACGTGGAACACGGCTTGATCTTTGGAGGGGCTTCGCCCCGCGGGGAAACCGGCTATGCGATGGGTTGGTGAAGGTCTGCCATCCGGGATCACAACAGCTGCTAGTCAAACTTCAACGCTTGGTCGTTGCGAGGGGTGGACTGGATTTGTCCGCCACAACCAACGGGAATGTCCACCGGCTAAGACATGGTCCACTCGGCACGAGGGCCAGGTGACAACCTTTTCAACCAAGCGGAAAAGAGTCTTGTTGGTTCTGCTGCGCTAGACCTCCGCCAGTGCCTCGTCCGAGTCACCGAAGTGCTCCAGCGCAACACCGAATTTCGCAGCCAACGACAAGTACAGGCTCGACATCTTTCGGTTCGGTCGGTCCCGGTAGTCGAGCACGCGACCGGTCTCCAACTGTCCACCCGCCCTGCCAAGCAGCACAACAGGTAACTGCGATGCGTCGTGATTACCGGTTAACATGCTGGAGCAGAAGAGGAGCGCCGAGTTGTCCAGAAGAGTTCGTTCTCCTTCCTGAATCTCATCGAGTCGTTGCGCGACGTACGCGACCTGGCGAACAAAAAAGTGGTTGACCTTGAGCCAATTGTCGGACTCCTGGTGTGACAACATGTGGTGGATGGTGTGGCCGACACCCAGGTTGGCAAAGCGCAACGAAGAAATATCGTTGTTGAGCTTGAGTGTACAGAAGCGTGTCGTGTCGGTCTGGAATGCGAGTATCAGGATGTCGCACATCAGTCGCATGTGCTGGTCGATATCCTGTGGGAGTCCATCCGCCGGGCGTTCTCGGTCGGGCTTTACCAATGTCGGGTGCCAGCCTTGAAATCGTCCCTCGTGAGCCGCCCGCTCGATTCGCCTTTCGACGTCCCGCACCGAGTGGAGATACTCGTCAAGCTTCTGCCGATCCAGCTTGCTGATGCGGCCCCGGATCCGCCCGGCATCGGTCAGTACGGCGTCCAGAATACTCGTGTCGCCCGTGGCCGCGCGGTTCGACTTGAACAAGCGGTCAAATGCCAGGGCGGGATAAATCTCCAGCGGAGTTGGTGTGGTTGGCGAAGACCAGGAAATGTGTGAGCTGTAGAGCATCGAGTAGTTTTTATGCACGCTTGCGATCGACTTCTCGCAACCCAGCACGAGACTCGGCACCTTCGTCTGGTGGCCGATGCGCTGTGCCAACAACTGGTCGATGCTGGTTCCGCAACGAATTGTTCCGCCAGCCGCGATCGGCGCGCCCGAAAGCAGGTTTCCCGTTTGTGAGCTGTGGATGTTTCCTTTGAGCGCTTCGGCGTTGAACAGCCCATGGAAAAAATTCAGCTTCTGCTTGAAAGGTGCCAGGGGCTCGAGCACTTGCCCCAATTGCATCGCCTCTCCCTTGCCTTGGGCCCACCACTCCTTTTTGTGAAATCCATTGCCAGCGAACAGGCAGGCAAACCGAAGCGGTGGCTCGCTTGAGCGCTGTGACGGTTTTGGCTCATCCCCCCAGACCGGAAGGGACTCGAGCCACGGCAGCGACAAACTCGCGCCCAGACCGCGCAGCACAGTGCGTCGTGCGAGATGGTGGTGGTTGACCATCGGAGTTTCTCCTGTTGTCGCCCTTTAGTCGAACATAGCGGATCCGTTGCCCTGGTTTCGTGGTCGATGGGTTTGACAAAACCAGTCAGATCCGTTCCACGGACGAAGATAGCGAATCGACGCTGAAGACCGTTAAAGTATTATTCCTGGCTTATTTTTTCTCGGCCACATCGCGACCGCGATGACACTGAAATTGTTTGCTACTGACAATGGTAATGACTGCAGATGAAAAACGGTAGTCGTTTTTCTCGAGTTCCCTGTGCATCTCCAGCAGCAGTGCCTCGTCGGAAACCTCCACGGCGCGACCCAGCGCATAGCCGAGGAGTTTACGGCAAAAGTTGCTGAGAAACTCCTCCCAACGGTACTCGAGCAGGTAATTCCGAAGACCAACGATTCCTTTGAATTTCACCTGCTCAGGGCCCTCTGACACGACGGCGTGGCGATCGATTGGACGGCCTGCGAGATCGTGGTCACGGCGGCGACCGATCGGGTCAAAGCCTTCCAGGGCGAATCCCAGGGGATCGATCTTGTCATGACAGACGGCGCACTGCTCGATGCTGCGATGTTTTTCGACGAGCTGACGCAATGTCAAACCATTCGTTTCAGTCTCGTCATTGGGCAATTGCGGCACCTTGGGTGGCGGCTTGGGAAGCTGGTTTCCCAGCAGGGTCTCCAGAATCCAGTTTCCCCGCAGGACGGGACTGGTTCGTGAAGCGCCGGACTGCTTGGTGAGAATCGTGGCCATGCCGAGCACGCCACCCCGCCCGAATTTCTTGAGGCCCTCGATACGCCGGTGCTTGGATCCTGCGACGTTGGGGATGTCGTAAAGCCGCGCCAGTTGCCCGTTGAGAAACGTGTGGTCGGCATCAATCATATCGCTCACCGGGCGATCACAGCGGATCATGTCTTCGAAAAACAAGAGCGATTCTTCGTACATCGACCAGCGCAGCGCGGCAAATTCCGGAAACCGTTCCTCGTTGATCCCCTCATGGAGGTTGAACTCGCGAAATCCCAGCCATTGTGCCGCGAATTCAATTGCCAGTGCCCGGCCGCGCGCGTCCCGAAGCATTCTCGTGGTCTGCTCGAGGAGTACTTCCGGCTCCTTGATCGTGCCACGGGCTGCCACCTGCCGCAGCTTGGCGTCGGGCATCGACGACCAGAGAAAGTAGCTGAGGCGGCTTGCCAACTCCCAACTCGACACTGGCTGCGGACTGTCTCGCGGCGCCGGTTCCTCGATGCGATACAAAAACGACGGCGAGACCAGCACCCGCACCAAGACCTTGCGAATCGCTTCGTCATGTGGCACGTCCAGTCCACGCAGTGAACGATAAAGCTCCAGTAACTCGATCTTCTCGCCCACCGCTAAGGGTCGGCGGTAAGCGCGCCGGGCGAATTCAAGCACTGCGTCCACGTGGCGCGGTTCCGATCCCCGCAGCTGTTCCCGAAATCGTTCGGCCCGTTGGCGAATCGGTACTTCCCGGGATTCGCGCGAGAATCTTCCGTAGTGCGCTCCGAAATTCCACCAGGTATCGAAAGAATCATGGATCTTCAACGCATCCTGACTGATGTAGCGTAGCTCGCGCCAGAGCCGGTCGAGTTCCTGCTTCTCTTCTTCTTCGAGGATGAACCGACTGAGGAAGCTGTCCTCCCGGTGAAACAGAACGATCGTGATGCCCTCGTCGACGGGAACAATCTGCGTGTAGCACATGGCAGGAGGGAGCCATTCGCGATGCGCTGAAAAGGCGACTGTGAATTTCTGCTTTTGCCGGTCATCTCGGACGATGACGGGAAACTTGGCTGGTTCTGGATGCGCATTCGCCTCGGGGTGGTCGTCCTTTGCGTCGACCGGGGGAATGATTTCAGCCACCGGCTGCAATTTCTGCAGGCTGACGTGAGCCTGGACACTACCTGCCCCGCCGATTTGGGGGCAGAGTTCGACCTCCACCACGAACTGCCGCTGGCCGATGAGACTTTGCGGAACCGGCACTTCAACGACCGCGGGTGCTTGAAGAATGAAACTGGCGTCGTCGGGCGTTTCGCTGTCGAGGTGCTGACCGAATACGACCTGGTCAGCTCCGTCGGGTGTGTGGGATGTGATGGCGATCGGCAGGTCGCGCAGCAGAATGGGAGGCAGATCGCTCGGCCTGGGCCGGTCTCCCGGCACTGGTATCGGATTGCCTTCAAAGCGGGGACGTTTCCACACCAAGAAATCACCATCGCTGCCGTCGCCGGCTTCTCCGACAAAAAGGTGGACAACGACCTTTTCACCTTCCGTCTTGGTCTCGATTGGAACAGCGAAACTCTGTTTCCGTACCAACGGAACCGCGGGCTCCAGCCACTGGTTGAAATGGCCCACGCTGTTGAATTTCCAGAGCGAATGTTGCCAGCGCCTGATCTCGGCCACCAACTTGTCGGACTTCTCAGGCTTCAGCGATTGCCAGCGGGAGCGGAGTTCGTCCAGAAGAAACGAATTCCTTCCCAGCTCGCCGTTCAGGACGCTCCATAGGGTCTGCAGATATTTTTTGGATAGCCTCCTTTTAGCGGCCAACTCCGCGAGTCCGGGGCCGCTCGCGTCGGAGTGTTGCCGGTACGTCAGGGTGGCCCGGATATACTCTTCCAAGGGAGCCTGCCCAAAGTCGACAGCAAACGGTATCTCACCGTACATCCACTCCCGACGCTTCCTCTCGGTATGGCGACCGTAGAACGTCCGGATTTTCTGCAGGGCTTCAGCGGTCCAGTCTTGTCGAGTTGTGTACTTTGAAAACCGAATTCCGTCCGGGAGAAGCACCGCATGTCGCGAGATCTTTTTCGCCGCGGCAAAGTATTTTTCGATTAGCCCCGGTGACATGACCAGAGCCTCGCCGGCATTTGTAAAGCCTTCACCAGCTGCACCGTCGGCAGGGAATTCCCGGCTGGGATCGAGGTCACAGCCGGTGAGGTCGCGTACGGTGTTGTCGTATTGCGCGTTGCTGAGTCGGCGGAGGACGACGCGGCCGGGATCACCACTGTTGGCCTGCGCTTCGGAAACAATCAACGCCCGCGCCCAGTCGACAATTCTCGTGCGCTCCGCCATGCTCGGTTGTGGATTGTCTTCTGGTGGCATCTCGCCATCTTCGAGCATCGCGATGAGCTTCCTCCAAACGCCCAGATCCTCGCGAATATCTTCCACGTCTGCAAAACGCTGGAGGTCAAGATCGCCACGCCGCGTCACGGTTGAGTGGCATTTCTGGCAATATTGTTCCAACAACGGCCGGATGTCAGCACCGTATTCTTCGGCACCCCGCAGGTCGGTCAGGCCAACTAGCAACGCGATGGCCAGAGGGGTTTTTGCAAGTACGGTCATGCTTGTCCATGAACAGATTGTCAAAAGCCCTCCTGATGATCGGGGGAAATGCGCACGAGCCATCCTCCGCGGCCAGACGTTCGGGTTGCCGGTTGACATCGCCCAAATACGGTCTGCAGTTTGAGCGGTCACCTTCTCGCCATGTCGGTAGATTCGAGGACGTTTGAAACTACATTTTCAGCTGTTCGTGATCGGACAGTGCGCTACGCCGTCGACGAGGCGTCGCAAGTGCTGCAATTTCAAGCCACTCCTGGTGCAGGCCTGAGTCGGCCGGTGGTGGGCTTCATAAGCTGCCGGCCTTCATTGTACATCGTTTCCTATGCGCCAATCTAGACCTTTGCACTCGCAACGAGTTCACAGTTCAAGTCACGAACGCTTCTTTCGATTGCTTAGAAACCTTCCTTATTGTTACGACGTGTGTTCAGGAAATTTTTCATGCAAGACTGTCCACGTTGACGCGCAACATCCGACCGGATTTCTACGGTCCGGTGTTTTGAGATAGGATCCCATGCTAATTCATGGTAATCTGGCAACCCGTCTTTCCGGGGTCCTTCTCAGCGGTGATTGTGTGAACCTGTCGTTGAAAGTTTCGACGGCGTTTTTCTCCTGAGAGTGCCTTGCCATGGTTTTACAGAGGCTTGCAGGCCCTGTCCGGCACCCGGTGGCATGCAGGGAATTTTAGGCGTTTCGGAATGAATTGGCGAAGAGCACTCATTGTCGTCCTGTTTGTGATTGTTGCGGCGTCGGCTGTCTGGATCTGGAATTGGCAACGGCCGGATCCTCAACGGGTGCCCATTCGGAACGTCGTGTTGATCAGCATTGACACGTGCCGAGCAGACCACCTGGGGTGCTATAACCAGGACCGACAAACGAGCCCGCACATTGATCGCATTGCTCAGGATGGTGTGATGTTTGTCGACGCGCACTCGACCAATCCAGTCACGCTTCCGGCACATTGCTCCTTGTTGACCGGTACCACACCCCCGTTCCACCGTGTCCGTGACAACATCAACTATCGCTTGGGTGATTCAAACGATACGTTGGCGGAAATTCTGCGAGAGGACGACTTTCAGACGGCGGCATTCGTGGGAGCTTTCATGCTTGACTCGAATTTCGGGCTTGACCAGGGATTCGACACGTACAACGACGACATGCATGGGAACAACGGTGCGACTAGCTTCAGCCAAGCTAACCAACGCACGGCAGGTCAGGTCAATCGTGCCGCCACGGAGTGGCTGGAGTCTCATCACGGCCAACCCTTCTTCTTGTTCTTGCATTATTATGACCCACACGCATTTTACGGTCCGCCGGAACCCTTCGCCTCGCAATATGCAAAAGACCCTTATGCAGGAGAGATTGCGTATACGGATCACTGCATCGGCCAGTTGATTTCAACACTGAAGTCCATGGGGGTTTATGACTCGACACTCATTGTCATCACTTCCGACCACGGTGAAAGCCTGGGTGAACACGGTGAAAAAACGCATTCTTATTTTATCTATCAGAGTACGATACAGATTCCGTTAATTATTAAGGTGCCCGGTGGAGGGCAGGGAAAGAAGATACACAGCCCGGTGAGTATCACAGATGTCCTGCCGACGGTGCTCGGTTTGTTGGGCAGGAAGGCACCTCGCCAAGTCCAGGGGGTCGACCTATCGGCTGATTTGATTGCTGATGTAGTCCCGGATCGTGAACGATTCATCTACATGGAATCACTCTATCCGACCAAGTACGAGTGCAGTCCGCTGTTTGGTTTGGTGAGTGGACGATGGAAGTATATTTGGACGACAAACCCTGAACTTTACGACGTGCGGAGTGACTCCATGGAAAAGGTCAATGTTGTCAAGGACCACGTCCAGGTCGCCCGGCAACTTCAAGATCGTTTGAAGGTGATGTTGGCGGAACAGTCGCGAACGGATGTCGGCGACCAGATTCAACCGACGGATACGGAAACGATGCAACGTCTTCGCTCGCTCGGGTACATCGGTGGCGGCCGTCTCAACGAGGTCGACCAAATTGATCCGAATGCAGAGGATCCGAAAGAATTTGTACAGGTAAACGAGCGCCTCATGTCTGCCTGGGGAAATTTCAACCAAAATCGTTTCGCCATGGCGCAGGCGAAGTGTTTGGAGATTATCTCCGAGCGGCCGAAAGTTCTCGCTCCCTATGTAATTCTTGGAAGAGTTGCCCGCAAGCAAGGTCGTCATGCCGACGCGGTGTCTCATTTCTCAGAATACCTGGCGATCGCCGCCTCGAAGAAGGGATTAACTGACCAGGGCAAAGTTGTTCGCTTCGACAACAGCATGGCGGACGTCCACGTAGAACTTGCTGGGGCCCTGCTTTCGGTGGGGAGGGTTGAGGAGGCGATAGGGCACTTGCAACTCGCGTTGGACACGGAAATCGCACCCACGGACGATCCCTTGAATTTCAAAGCAACGGATCAGAAAAACAGCCGGCGTCCGCTGGCGAACAAGGACCCGTTCCAGGAGAACAAAACGGTTGACAGTAAGTCTCATTTTGTGCGTGGTCTGGCGCTGTTGAACCAGGGGCACACGGAGTCGGCACGTGAGAACTTGACAAAGTCGGCTCAGTATAACCAAAAGGTGATGGTTTTCATGAATAACCTTGCCTGGACGTTGGCAACTCATCACGATGTGAAGATCCGTAAACCGGATCAGGCAATTCTCTTGGCAGAAATTGTTGCCAGCCTGACACAGCGTCGCAACACAATGTTTCTCGATACGTTGGCGGCAGCCTATGCGGCGGCGGGTCGTTTTGACGAGGCAGTCAATGTCATGCAACACGTGATCGACCAAGCTTCAGCAGATGGCGGTGTTGCCGCGGCCAATTTATTTCGTCAACGTCTCGAATCGTATCAGCAATCGAGACCTTTCCAGGAACGAACCGGGACACCGCCGCCTGACTAGCGCATGGTCAGGCGGCGGTGTGGCCGCTTTGCGGTTGCATCAGTTAGCTGCCACTGAACGTCGACTCGGAGCGGGAACGAAGCCTCGATTCTGGTCAGGTTCAGCGGTGCGCTTCACCTCCGTCGGATTGGCCGACACGCACTGTCATCGGGTAGCTTGTTAATGTGCCGGCAATTCAACTCCGTGAGACATCGGTTTCATGGAACTCTTGGCCGGAATCCAGCGGCAACACACGGAGTTTTCGAGCCACTGCCGTCCCACATGATTGAAATCCGGCACGTATCGGGTAAGTTGAACCAATTGAAAGTCGTCTTGGGGTATCATGTGATCCAACGATTTTCAATCTTTGGGAATAGTATTTACTGCCGAAGTGGCTTCAGGGAGGTCGATCAACCGTGCGATGCACTGCTCTACAACTTGCGATGGTCTTGGTCGTGGCTCTGTTTGGGACTGTGTTACCCGTGGGTGCTGATACTCAGGGGATTCAAGTCACAACTGTTGACGGGGTGGTCACGAGTGATAGTCTCGGTCCGTTAGCGACCGGTGGTGCCCGTACGATTAGCATCACACTAGGTGATCCGACGTCACTGGATCTTCGTGTCCACTTTGCCAAGGCGCCCTTCTCGGGGACGAGGCTGGATGTGGAGGTTAACGGCACAGCCCTGCCGCCTTACTTTGCGTTCGGGGGTGACATTCGCTATGACAACGTGCGCGGGTTGGAAAACAGGCGGCCGCCTACTGCCACGATGGAGGGCCGATGGCTGATCCCGGAAGATCTGCTGCAAACCGGGGAGAACCAGCTGAAACTCTCGACCAGCGGCGCACAGCCCAGCGATGTGCTGAACCAGATCGGTCCCGCACAGAACCTGGTTGTCGATTGGGTCACGCTCCGCCCGGCCGATGGAGGGATGCTGCCTACCTTCGCCAATTCAATTTACTACGACTTCGCAGTCTGGTCGCAGGGTTATGCCTGGGGTCGCGGGGGGCAGCGGCGTTTCTTCTATGACAACGCATTGCTCGGAGTAATCAATGGAAACGGGATGCCAAACATTACGCCTGGTCTGGGATCGGCTGCCGCTGCATGGGACGCGAAACGCGGTGCCGAAAGTTTGTGGCTCGACTGGGGGTTCCGTGATTTCGAGTTTTACACCATCTGGTCATTCTGCGGCCAACCCGACCTGTGGGCGAAGTTTGTTGATGTGGATGATGACGTGGAGACACAGTCTCACTTCCACGACCAGACGATCTTTAAGCACTTAACCCCGTCCTACCAACCGGCGAAGGGTGCTGATGTCCTGATCTACGATATCGAAAAGTGGAAAGCCGCCCTGGAACCGGCCATCCGCCACGTCGCCCCTTACGCAAATTACTATAACGTGAAATGTGAGCAACACGGGCCGTGGGGCCAGGGATTCGGCGATGACGGCCAAGCGTTTGCCGACTACGGTTACGACGGCGATGTGTGGGCGAGCAACTATTATGAGGCGATGAAAACAGTGCGCGATCTCGTACAGAAGTACGACCCGGAAGACGGGCGCGTTGAAGAGCAGAACCACTGGATCCCGTCGATCCGTGCGGTGTTGTTCGATACGGCCTTGCGTCGCGGCCAGCCCATGGCCGACATGATTGATGTTGTGACCACTCATTTTGGGTCTTTGGCCGAGTATGACAAGGACGCCAACGGCCATGTGGTTCCCGGCGAAAGGCTGCACCTGCAATATCCTACCGCCACAAAATTTGAAAGCGGAAAGCGCAAAAACTGGATAAGCCACGTTACAGAAAATGGCGTTCAATGGATTAAGGATTCTACCTATCCCGAGGTCGCAATCGATTTTAATCGCTATCGCCTCGGCCGCTGCGAAGCTGACATGAAATTAGCCGATCCCGAAACGCACCGTTGGGGTAGTGGCAAGCCATTCGATTATCGTGTTGGTTTTCGCGGTGATGAATTCATGTACAACTCGGAGAACGGCATCTGGCAAGGGTACTCTGCACCGTCGCCGTACCAATATTTGCAGGGCATGTTTGCCTATAGCTTGTTGCCCACCGGGCAGGGCGAACCGCGTGACCTGAGCATCACCACGCGACAGTCGATCACGGAAACCACTGAGATGAATGTGAACCTGTACGGACACTGGATCGACGGAGCCGGGTACAGCAAACGCCTGCGTACCGTGGACCCGCTCTATGGTGACATGTTCGGCTGGACCGGCAACGAACACTGCAACTTTGGCGACTACATTACCATGGTCGGTATCAAAGACCATCATCATCGCCAGGAACCTCACAACGCGTTCGGGTTGGTCCGTCGCCAGTGTTATGCATTTCTGACCACTGGAACGCTTTACCCGTCGTGGCTGGGGGATCGTCATGATCGAGACCTGTTCTCCAAAACACTCGTACAGCAGTTTGAGGGTCGAACCTACCTGTGCGTTTATGCCGCCAACTTCGCGAGCAGACCGCAGACACTCGACATTGTGTTTCCTTTAAGCTTGCCTGCTGGCGGAACGGGGTTGGTCTACGACGAGCAGGCGTGGGACTGGGCAGTCCATGAAAAACGTGTTCTGGGCGTGGGTCCGCACCAGCGAGTGACACATGAAGTGGCGCCACTGGGAGCGTGGATGATGGCGATTCCACTGCCTGGAGGGGCATTGGCTGCGTCACTCGGATTGCCAGAGGCACCACGGCCGAGCGAACCCGCGATAGACGGGCACGTCAAAGAGGGAAAGCCCGTGCTTCGTTTCGAGCCCAGCAGTTCCGTTGATCAACGAGAGCAGATAGAGGTAGCTCGGGAGGCACGGTTCCGTCCGCAGGATCGAATCGAACTTTCGGAGCCTGCAGTGATGCATGGCCAGTACGAAGTTCAGGAGACCCTGCAGCCTGGTCAACGGTTGTGGTGGCGTGTTCGTGCGATCGACAAGCGCGGACGGGGTGGTCCCTGGTCTTCTCCAGAACCCTTTATTTATGCCTGGCCCGAGTATGCGGAAAAATACGCCCCTCAGCAAAGGCAGAAGCACGATCAGTGGCGGGAATCGCCGAAATGGGACTGGCTGGATCAGGTTCACGAGACCGAGGCGCCGAACCTGGCATGGCAAGGCGAGGTTTTCGGGAGCGGTGGATATATGGGTTCGCCCAGTCGAGCTGCCGACGGGCAAGCCGACAGTTCATGGCAGAGCAGTCCTCGCGGGTCAAGCTCCGACTTGCCCGCGGAGTGGGCCGTGATCTGGCCGCAGCCGCAGGCGATCTCGGTGATCAAAATACTCTGGGACGAGGAGGTGCAGCCCAACGGTTTTTCCGTCCAGGTCTCTAACGATGCACAAGAATGGACTGACCTGATGAGCAGTCAGAAAGCGCCGGACGGAATGACGTCCATTTTGCTGGACCAGGCTGTTTCAGCAAGTTATTTGCGCATCGAAATTCCCGGTGCCGTCAAAGGAGACGGAAACGTTGGCATCCGCGAAGTGTTTGTCCAGTGACAGGCAAGGGGTGGTATTTTCCTGAACCGGTTTGTTATCCCGGGGAAGGTTTTACGTTTTACACGGAAACGCCCGCGCGGTGAGAGGACTTCGGGGAGACGCAGTTCTCCATTCACGCCAATTCTTTCTGGTTGGCGACCAGCACGGTAATGTGTCCGCCGGCTTGGAAGTTTCCGGGAGCGGATGTCGTGGGGCTTTTGACTGTCGCCAACGTCATCCGTCCGGTAACCTACCGTGGCCCAGATCCTCCCGATGGTTCAATTGTTGACTAGTCCCCGACGTGGTCGCTGTCGATCCTTTCATGGTGACTCGTTGTTTCCGAGGTTCCAGACTCCAGATCAAAAACGACCAGTGAATCATTCTCATACAGGAGTGGCAATTTCAACGACAGGGTACGCGGCGACTTCCATGTCACAAAATGTGTTACGCCAAATTCCTGAGCAAAGCGACGTAACCCGGTTTCATCCAGGTCCTCAAATTTTCTTTTTTCAATGCGCTTCAGTGTCTGCCCGCGGTGACGAATCGCGATGTGCTTGGGAATGCCGTAAAATGCGAGCAAACGGTTTCGATGTTCTTTGAATTCTTCCATTCCTCTGTAGGCATAGTCTTCAAACGAGATTGGATAGAAGAATCGTCGTTTCGAAGACGAGGTCCAGGAACACCGAAACGGAGTAAGAAACAAGGCGTCGACAGCCGAGTGATCCCGGGCCCACAACTGCACGGCCAGCATGTCCGGGACACGGGATTTGTGGATCGTGTCACTCTCTGCCCGGGCGTTGAGAAGAAAGAAGAAGCAATACAAGAGAGACATTGTCCACAGCAGAGGCGTTGAGCGGGCACCATGCAGTAAAACAGCGGTCGGGGCACCGCGTGATCTCCAGTGACATAACAGGAGTAGAGCACAAATGGATGCTGCGACGATCAACACCGTTTGTCGAGATGTGGCATCGGGATTGGACTGCATGGCATTCCAGGTCAAATTGGAATGGAGCTGAGTTAACAGGCTGGCTTCGCTCGCAGGATCGTTGGTGGCCTGCAGGAAACTGGTGATCCATAACAGGATGACAATTCCCGACAACACGTTACAGACGTTTCTCGCTGGCGGGGAACTCGAAAAATGAAAGGGCCCAAAATGACCCTCGCCCAGATCTAAAGCACAAAACACGATCGTCAGGTATCCGATCAGAACATATTCACCCCCCAGAAAGGGAAGGGTGAAGAAGAAGGCTGCCGTCAACATGCGCAACGGGTGACCGGATTGTAAATTGTCTAGCAGATAGCCAAACACCAACGGAATGCTGACAAGCGAGAGTAGCGAAATTGACCTTAAACCAGTGGCGCCTACCAGTAGAGGGATTTCAAGTAGCATTCCCACTAGTTGTGAAACGGACAGAAATGCAACGGCAACGAGCGTGGAGATCCAAAACTGGCAATACTTTTCAGAAAAGTGAACTCGCCTTCTCCAACTGAGAAAGGAAAGTACGTTCCACTGGATCACGGCCGGCCAGGCATATTGCCAGCGAAAATTAAAGCACCAAGGCCAATGGTGCTGGTTGAGACGCATTCCCGTAAAAAGTTCATTTTTTGCCAGGGGAGTTCCCGCCATCGTTGAAGTAGCGATCATCCCTGGGGCCAGCACGATCACAGTAACGAACCCCAGAAAAACGATTCGCCAAATACTTGCCTTGTGTGCAGAAAATCTCCACAAAAAATAGAGCCCGATGGCCGTTGTAGCAAACAGTCCAATCATGGGATGCAGGAGCCCTGCATACAGGAGGAACAGGTAGGACCAAACCCAGTGTCTATCGGTCAACGCCAGTGCGATGCCAATCAGTGCACTGCCAATGGCACCATTGGCTGCATACGGCATAAATGTCCACTTCGAATCAAACCCGTAGTTGGCAAGATTAAGTCCCCACGGGTATGCCAGGTATGCAAAAAACACCGCCAGTAGGGCGACGATTTTGTTTTCAGAAACAACACTAACCAGCAGGAACACTCCCAATCCTAATCCGACCCCGTGCAGCAGAGCGAAGCACTTGGTGACAGGAAACGGTTCGATGTCAAACTGCGTGTACAAAAGCGTGGGAACCCAGTTCTGAATGCTCGCAGCGACAGCAGCGGGTCGCCAGATTCTTACCAGGTAGGATCCCAGGTAGTCATTGTTAAACCGTTCCGGGTATTTCGATGCGTAGGCGTAGAAAATAGGAGTGTCATCGCTCAAATGATGGTTGCTCAGACGTAGATGAAAATCTTGCAGATGAATAAAACTGTAGGCGGCGAGTACCCCCGCCAGTACAAGATAGACTGCGGTATCACGACTGCTCAGCAAAGTCCATAGTCGCTTGGCGTGTATCATTCTTCCGGTTGTGTTCCTGTCAAAGCTCACCCCAATCGATTGGAAATGGAGTTCAGTTCAGCTGACTTGACAATCTTTTTCGCTTCAAGGGTTTCGCCGTTCCGTGAAGACTCGTTCGGCGAATGCCTTCCATCGGGTGGCAGGGAGATCCACTGGCTGGACTATCAATTTAAAGAAGGTGTTTCAATCTGAAGAACGAAGCAGCCCGCCCGCGAACTTGGCTTCCCTGTCATCGTGCCGGTGAAAGGGATTCTAACCCCCGTTCCCCGTTGGGTGAAGTTTAGGTTCGGACCGGCGTTCAAGGAAAATAACCACCGTTTTTCCGGGTTGGAAAAACACGGCAGCATGTATTTGGTGGGTGATACCGGTTTGCAGTTGTGGTTGGGGTCAGGTTGCCGGATGGTCGCCGCTGCCGTGATGGAGACTCTCATGGTTGGACGGGTCCCTTTTCGTTCAGCCTGATTTTTCTTTCTCTGTCGGGGAATTCTCAAGGGCCCTAAAGAAGCTTAAGTGTGATTTTTCCACGGCTGCACAGCCAAAACGGCGTTGGGTATCAGGACGGTGCGGTTTGATTGGTCTGCCACGTCCATGTCGTGCGCCTACGCGTCGGCCGACTAATGGTGATGAACGAGCTGTGGCTCGAAGTTTGGGAGAAGTGGCCGTCGAGTTTGCCCCAGAGAAACGTTGACGGCGGCCCGGCCCCTGCTTTCTGGAGAAGAAGTGAGACCTGAGCGTTCAGCCTTGACCATGAACCGAACGGCGCAAGAAACGATGCGGACCTGCTGGAATGGTTCCGGTCGCAGGTGTTCCGCGGAGAGTTGTTTGGCATTTACTTCTGGACTCGCTATAATCCAAGCCCAGTTGTTGTCCGGAGATGTTCCTCCGTAGCCTTGGATAACATCTAACGGTTTCCGGAAATGCACGGTGTGGGCAGTTGGCGGTCATGGTAAACGACGTCTCCAACGCGAAAATTCAATTCCTCAGCGACAACGCATCGCCGGTTTGTCCCGAGGCCTGGGAGGCTATGGAACAGGCCAATCTCAGCCCGGACTCGACCTTTACGATTGCTTACGGAGATGATCCGGTAACGGCCGAGGCGACACAACGGATTCAGGAAGTTTTCGAAACCGATTGTGAAGTGTTTTTTGTCTTTAATGGATCTGCAGCCAACGCCCTGGCGCTGGCAAGTATTTGTCAGCCCTTTCATGGAATTGTCGCCCACCCGTTTGCTCACGCTGAAACCGATGAAGCCAACGCACCGGAATTCTTCACCGGGGGCGCCAAACTCCTGCATCTGGATGGCGCTCAGGGCAAGGTGAACCCACGGGGTATGGCTAATCTTCTCAGGCGTGGCCATGGCATTCACTCAGCCAGAATTCGAGCCGTCACGATCACGCAAGCCACCGAAGTTGGGACCATCTATTCTGTGGACGAAGTGCGTGAGATCACCTCGCTGAAACAAGCACATCCCGAAATGGATTTCAAGTTCCATATGGATGGTGCTCGTTTTGCCAATGCCTTGGTAGGGTTGGGCAACGTTTCACCCAAGGAAATCACGTGGCAAGCAGGGATTGACGTGCTCACCTTTGGTGGCACAAAAAATGGCTGTCCGGGAACTGAGGCAGTGGTCTTTTTCGAGAAGGAACTTGCGAGAGAATTTGCGTGGCGTCGCAAACAGGCCGGCCAACTTGCGTCGAAGATGCGTTATTTGGCCGCCCCCTGGATTGGTATCCTCAAGAACGACACTTGGCTCAAGAACGCCCGGCATGCCAACGACCACGCGCAGAAACTTGCCAACGAATTAACCGCATTTTCAGAGGTAATTCTGCCGTTCAAGGTTGAAAGCAACGCAGTGTTTGCACAGTTACCAGAGGGTGTCGCTGAGGAATTGCATGAACGGGGTTGGCTGTTCTATGAGTTTACCAGCGCCGATGCCTGGCGTTTCATGTGTACTTGGAGCACCACGTCCGAAGCAATCCAGGCATTGATCGGAGATATTCGACAAATCATAGCCAGGCCATCGGTCTGACCGCCCTTGTCGTGAGTCCAATCTGGAGGCGGCTCGGAAGTTGATTAATTGAGTTGTTGTGTCAGCCGCTAGGATCTCCTCGTATTTGGTGTTCCGTCGCGTGAAGAAGCCGGTCTGACTTGTTCTGTCAGCATGCCAACCAGCCCCCCTGTATCGGCCATGAACCTGTTGGAAGCTGACATCATCGACTGACGCCCGGATTTAACGTGCAGTGATTTTAGAAAGGGCAGTCCGGAAAATCGATCTGTTCAAACCGGATCATCAATGAACCAACATGGAGAATAACGGAATGTGCAGCCGGCTGATTGTCACCTTGTTGATAGCTACGTGGTGGGGGGGGAATTTGAATTGGGCGACCGGGGCAGAGGTGCCCGGTGGGGAACGTCGGATCCTCTACAACAGTGACGGTGGCGAGGCATTTGCTGATTTCTGGACAGCAGCAGCTCCGCTGGAGAAAATAGACGGTGCGCGGATGAAAACGATCATGGAAAGTTCTGTCGACGAAATGGCCAAGATAGGAGTGGACACACTGGCCACCTGTGTTTGGGATCGTTTTCAGACCATGGCGCCGTCTCAGGTTTGTCCGGACCCAATGCAGAAATACGTCGCTCCGCGCGAGGCGGGGTTGGATCCGTTGGAGACGATCATCGGGCGTTGCCATCAGCGGGGGATAGAGTTCCTGGCGTGTTTGCGAATGAACGACCGTCACCGTGGCGGCGACGTGGCCAACAAAGGACGATTCATTCGGGAGAATCCCCAATGGCTTCTGGAAGGCGCCCCCGGGGGAATGGACTATGCCCAGCCGAAGGTTCGAGAGCAAGTGTTGCAATTCATTGAAGAGCTACTCGACAAATACGAAGTGGACGGGCTTGAATTTGATTACATGCGCTGGTGTCATATGTTTGAACCCGGCGAGGGGTCACAACATGCCAATGTCCTGACGGATTTTGTAGACAAGACTCGTCAGCTGCTCACGAAGACGGCTCAACGTCGCAAATGTGGCCGCTTGGTTTTGGGAGTGCGCGTTCCCCAGACATTACGTGAGTGTGACCATCTGGGGTTTGAGGTGGCCACATGGATCAAAAAGGGGTTGATCGACTACGTCGTGCCGACGGATTTTTTCTATACGGACCCGAATACGAGCATCAAAGATTTCGTGAAACTGGCCCAAGGCACGGCTTGCAAGATTTACCCGGCTATTCACCCCATGATTTGCGAGGGGAACCGTCCCGGTTTGAACAATCCTGCCAACTACCGGGCCGTGGCACGTAATTTCTATGCCGTCGGGGCTGATGGAATTGAAACTTACAACTATCAATACCATTGGGCCGGAAACCATGCTGCAGGTTATCCGGGTCCCGCCTATATGTGGCCAGCGGCACTCGGGTATTTACGAGAATTGCGGAATCCGAAGCTGATTGCGCAAAGGGATCGCCACTACCGTTTTTATCAGATATGGGAACGGAAGTCGCCAGTCGGCGTTGTCAAAGATCAACGCATCAAGCTGAACCGTGGGCAATCCGATTTGCGGGACCGCCGACATTTTTATTTGGCCGAGAATCTGAGCGATCCGAGCTTGCGAGCCACTTTACAGTTCAAAGCCTTGGGGCTGACGAAAAAGGAAGCTCTGGAAATTCAGCTCAATGGAATCAAAGTACCGAGTCGTTACATCATTCGAAAGTTCGACGAAGATGGGCAGAACGAGTGGCAGGGGCGCCCTTTGGAGGCTTTTTGTTGGTACACGATTGATCTGAATTGGAAGAGCATCGACGGGCCCATCGTGTACGGGGACAATGAAATCAGGGTCCAACTGACTTCATCGGCAGCCGGGCGCGGGGCCCTTGTCGAAGTGTGCGAGTTGGAAGTTTACGTCTATGTACGCAGTTAGCTCATTCGAGATGAAAGTGACCGCGCGCTGTGTATGCTCGGTAGGTGCTTTGCCTAGTAAGGCTCCATTGTTTGCCCATCATCCGGGTGAATTAGCCTGGACCAGATCGATTTGTCAATGTCTAGACTAAAGGTGCGTACGCTCCCGTCCGTTAAAGCTCCGTTCATGACATCCTCGTGCCAAGTTCTGGCGCGGAAGAGTCCGCCCCATCTCGACGGCGGAGCGAGTGCGTTTTTCGACACATCATGCCAATACTCATAGGCTGATTTTTGCGGATGATCCTCGGGGACGATATGCGCAAACATGGCGGCATCTAACACGGGGTAACACATGGCGGGCCTGTTCCAGTTGGCACCCGCCGCCGAGTCACCGTATTCGGCCAACATGATTGTGTGGCTCCCACCGTCCGGCACCGTAGCAATCGAGTAGTGACTCTTCCAACTGCGACGTGGAGGGCAAGCCCAATAACACCATCCTTCGTTGGCCGGCGCTCCTTCATGAACACGATTGTGTCCCAGGAGCAGATAGTTAGCGCCATAGCTGCTCCG